>CAZRNI010000043.1:8984-12492 GCA_964601425.1 uncultured Eubacterium sp.
ATCGATGCATGAGCGATAAAAATAAAGGCAACCTCATACTGCTTCTGACAGCAAAGGCCGAAATTGAAGACCGTGTGTCAGGGCTTGACGCCGGTGCTGATGATTATCTGTCCAAGCCATTTGCCATGAAGGAACTACTGGCAAGGATACGGGCATTAACCCGACGGCAGCCGATGCTTGCTCCGGACAATTTACGTATTGGTGACATTTTTTTGGACACAGAAAAGGTTTCCCTGTGTTCAAAAAGCTCTGTACGTCTGTCAAATAAAGAATTCGACCTGATACTGTACCTGATGCAAAATACTGATATTGAGCTGACAACAGGATATTTACTGGAGCATATCTGGAAAAATGAGATCGAGGCCGGGGAGGATACGGTCTGGCTGTATATATCCTATCTGAAACGAAAACTACAGATGATTGGTTCCGATGCAAAGATAACAGGGCAAAAGGGCGGAAACTTTCGTCTGCTGGGAAACATGGAAAAATGAATACAAAAGAGATTCACAAACTTCGGAAAAAATTTATTGCTGTATCCATGGCCGCATTTTCTCTGGTTATTTTTGTAATTGGTGCATTAATTAATGCCGTTAACTACACCGTCACCCAGAGAGAAATATACTATTCGTTAGAGGAAATTTTGGATAAGAAAGATGCCATTGATGAGATGGATCATAGTGCGGAAGAATTACCGGATGCACCGTCGTTGGCAGAAGCATTTTCGCCTGTTTATCAAAGAAATGTCTTTTATATTGTTTCCTACAGCGGTTCCGGAGATGAGATTTCCTTCCATGCAAGCAGAGGGAACATTTATCCGGAAGAAATCATCAGAGAACTTGCGCAGGATATTCTGCAGTCGCCTTCACGACAGGGCAGAGATGGGGCTTACTATTATCTGACCATCCAGGAGGATAATGGGGAAATGACTGTTGTTATGATGGATTGCAGATTTGTTATTTTTTCAAGAATTCGTCTGCTGTATGCGAGTATTTTCGTGGGGGTTGGCGGGCTTCTTGTAACATTATTACTGGTAATATTCCTTTCGGGTAAGATGATTCAACCGGAAATTGAAGCCAACCAAAAACAGCTGCAATTTTTAACGAATGTCAGTCATGAATTGAAAACACCGCTGGCCGTTATTCGGTCGAATGCTGAAATGGAGGAATACACTCAAGGGGAGAATGAGTGGACGCAATCCACAATCCGTCAGGTGGATCGAATGAGCGGCTTGATTAAAAGTCTTGTAATGATTACCAGAAGCAGGGAAACAAGTGATTCTCAGCACTCATCCCAAACGAACCTTTCTGCTATACTCAGCGAGACAGTCAATGAATTTTCCGCGATGGCAGAGGGCGAGTACAAAAACATAGAAAAGGACATTGCACCTGATCTGACTGTCAAAGGTGATGAGAGTAAAATCAGACAGCTTGTTATGATTCTGATAGATAATGCTGTCAAGTACTGCGATACAAACGGAACCATTATAATTTCTCTGAGTGCAGTTAGGCATGGGAAGAGAAGTATACGGCTGACAGTGACAAACACTTATAAGGATGGTAATTCAGCTGATTGCAAGCGCTTTTTTGATCGTTTTTACAGAGAAGATGACTCTCATAATATCGATACAGGCGGTTACGGAATCGGACTATCCATCGCCGAGAGTATTTGCGATCAGCTTAATGGAGTGATTTCGGCAGAATGGCGGGATGGAATAATGTACTTCATCTGTGAGCTGATTTAGGTCATCTCAGGAGAGCCATATCGTAGGCGGATGCCGAGTCAGATAAAACAAAATAAATCAGAGGGAAGGAGCGTCAATGCGAACCTTCCCTCTCTGTTTATAGAATGGCGGTAATTATCATGGATTTTCCGTTCGGACAGCTTGCTGTAATCGTGCCACCGTGCGCCTCGGCAACCGCTTTTGCAATGGCAAGACCGACACCTGTTCCGCCTGTGCTTTCGTTCCTTGATGTGTCCGGACGGTAGAACCGTTCAAATAATTTTTTAACATCGGGCGGAGTTTCAAAATTGCAAGCGTTTCGGACTTCTATTTTTGCTTTCCCCTTGTATCCTTCTACGAGGAGATAAATACAGCTCTTTTCGTCAGAGTATCAGAAAAATCACGGCAAAAAAGGCAAGCATGGCCGCACCGATGACATTCCAACGCATCCTCTTCAGCATGATATCACCTCCAGCGCATATCCTGCTCCACGGATTGTTTTGATTTCCACATTGGATTTTAGACCACGGAGCTTTTTTCGGATATAACCGATATGTGTCCAGACGACATCGATGTTGGATTCGGATTCATATCCCCATATTTTATCCATGAGATGTTCCGTAGAAAAGACATATCCGGGGTGCAGGACAAAGAGTTCCATAAGCTGAAATTCTTTATTGGTCAGAGACACGCTTTCCTCCCCCACGCTCATGTGGTACCGATTGCTGTCCAGAGTCAGGTTTCCGATTGTGTGCAGTGCATCGGTATAATTTTTGCTGCGCCTTCCAAGGGCATTTACCCTTGCTATAAATTCGCCGGTAGCAAAAGGCTTTGGAAGGTAGTCATCTGCGCCGGAATTTAGTCCCGTGATTCGGTCTTCAATTTCCGCTTTAGCGGTGAGCAAAAGAACCGGCGTGGATATGTGCTTTTTTCGGATTAGTGACAACACTTCCAGACCGCTCATTTTTGGCATCATAATATCGAGAACTATTACCTCATAGTGGGTCGCGGCAATATAGTCCCATGCGTCTTTTCCATTGTGGACGATATCCACGGAATGCATATTCTTTTCAAGCATCAGCTTCAGGGCTTTTGCCGTTGCAACTTCATCTTCAGCAATTAAAATACGCATGATTTCCCTCCTTCCTTCAAATGATAAGCGACTAACCTGAACTGAGTTTGAAGTCTCATAAGAAGTTCGACAGTTCGATATCGGCTATTCGTACTGGTATTTCTCCCTGTTTACAACAAATCAAAGTCATTTTGTACAGGATTTCGTCATATTCCAATGAGCAGCCCGACTATTGGGGTGGCTTATGGCGTTAAATTAGCACCTTCCAATATCCTGTTTTATTTGAACCAATGCGTTCGAGAAGACCTACATCCTTTAGTTTCTTTAGCGAACGGTCGAGCGTGCTTTTTCCTACACCAAGTGAAGAGATGATATCAGGGCGTTTAATGTACGGATTGCCCTGGGCGGGTTTATGGTAGATTATGTCTGTGAGCCGTTTATGGCATCCATTCGATCGGGGCAATGGCTGACTATGCTGTTTGGGAACGGGAAGGGTTCTGGGGCAGCACTTATGATGTTTCTGCTCGGAGTGGCCGGGACCATTTTCTGCCTTGTTTCAGGAAAGAAGCTGAAGCAATATGAGTACAGTGAAGAATGAGGCGCGTATATTAAAAGGCGAGAAATATTAAGAGTGTCATAGGAAGAATCCAAAGAAACCTTTGGTTTCGTGGCAGGGGATTCCAAAGGCGGACAGCGTCCCTTTTGGCACACGACTT
>CAZRNI010000044.1:0-3337 GCA_964601425.1 uncultured Eubacterium sp.
CGGAACGGCTTTGTAACGACACCACCCGTAAGCACTCCCATTTCCTTGGCAATTGATGCAACCACCGGAGCTGCTCCGGTTCCGGTACCGCCGCCCATGCCGCATGTGACAAATACCATATCCGCGCCTTCCAGAAGCTGGCGGATCTCATCCGAGCTTTCCTCGGCGGCTTTTTCACCAACCTCAGGCTTTGCTCCTGCACCAAGGCCTTTTGTGATCTTTTCGCCAATCTGAAGTACCATCGGCGCCTTGCACATAGAAAGTGCCTGCTTATCTGTATTTACAGCAATAAACTCAACGCCGCCGATTGCCTCATCAACCATCCGGTTAACGGCGTTTCCGCCGGCGCCTCCGACACCGACAACAATAATCTTTGCAGCGCTCTCCGCTTCATTTGTCATGATTTCTAACACAGCTGTTCCTCCTGTATTTCAAAAGCTTGATTGCTCATCAGTACACGCGTAGTAAATGCATACACATACTCTATAATATAATTTCTCCCATGAATTATCAACCCATTTTTTACCAAAAAAGGCTCCTGTGCATTACGGCTGATCACTTTTTTCTGCAGCAGTACTCTTATCGCGGTCAAATATTATATTCTGTGTATCCTTTGCATAATCCTCCAGATGCAAAACCCCTGAAAGCCCATCCAGTTCCGGAAGAATTGCCGCGACACGCGAAACCTTTTCCTCCAGGAGTGAATCTCCGCCGATCTGGATGCGTACCTGATCGTAATGCAGCGTCATGCTGAGATCTTTTGAAATTTCCACATAATCCGGCTGAATACCAAATTTGTCGATCAGCTTCGTAAGCGACAGAATAATCTGGAACACAGCAGGATCATCTACCTTCATTACACTTCCGACTGTAATATTGGAAGCATTAAGTCCTTCAACCCGCGGAACATCTGTCAGCGCCGGATGAAAAACCGTATCTTCCCCATTGTGCGACGCCTTCTCAACTGTAGCATTTTTTTCTGTGATATCATTCGTCTGCTGCTGTAACGGCGTACTTTCTGCCGTTGAATCCGTATTTTGACTTTCTTCATTCCGGCCGGATTCCGCAGAATTTTCTTTCATATTACTTTTGGCAATCGCCTCCAGCACAAGACCGTCCTTGTCGAAATAATAATTCACATCATCTGCTTCCAGATAACCAATCGGATACTTTTCCTGAACCTCAAGCCGCAAACGGTTTCTTCCGAGATATTTCACCTGAACGGACTCCACAAATGCAACATCCGGATACACTGTTTTATTCAGCGCAGACATTAACACAGAATTGTAGGAAACCGGTCCCTTCAGGGTCATCTCAGAAATCTGCGCAGCAGAATATCTTGTATTTCCGACCACTTCAACATCCGTGACGTAAAAGAGGCCGAAAAAAACCGCTGCAGCAACTATGAGAACCACAGCAAACAGCAAAAGGTTCCGCAGCAGTCTTCTCCCCTTATGTTTCATGAAACTTTAACCCCTCATAGCCCGTTACCCGGTGCTTCACGCGCCCGGGCCGGGAAACTGATTCACTGATTTCAATTGGTTAGTCGGGCAGTCTTTCTGCGAATGCCCGGAAGAGATCTCCCCGCTCTTCATAATTCCGGAACTGGCCCCAGCTTGCACAGGCCGGTGAAAGCAGCACTGCATCTCCCTCCCGTGCAAGTGCAGCACATGTCTGTACGGCTTCTTCCAGATTCTCCCGCAGAAGAATGTTTTCTTCTGGAAAGCCGCAGACTTTTGCCGTTTCCGCAATTTTCTCTCTTGTCTGCCCGATCAGAACCAGATACCGGACTTTCCCCTCAAAAGACCGGATCCATTCATCATATACAGATTCCTTATCATAACCGCCGCCGATCAGAAGCGTCGGCCGGTTCATCGCCTGAATTGCCTTAATCGCAGCATCGGGATTGGTCCCCTTGGAATCATTGTAATACCGGACGCCTCTTTTTTCTCCAACGAATTCGATCCGGTGGGCGACGCCTTTAAAATCCGCACAGCTCGTGCGGATCTGTTCCATCGGAACGCCCGCAAAATCAGCCAGCGCAATGGCGCACATGTAATTTTCATAGTTGTGTGCGCCGAGCAGCTGCAGCTCATCTGTGCGGATCACCTCTATCTCACGGGAGTCATCCCGCAGCCAGATCGTATCATTTTTCAGAAAGATTCCGCGTTCCAGCACTCGCTGACTGGAAAAATACAAGACGCCGCAGGAGAGCTTTTCTCCAAATTCACGCAGAACCGGATCTTCATAATTCAGAACACACAGATCATCCCGGGTCTGGTTTTCCGTGATACGTTCCTTCACACGAATATATTCTTCCATTGTGTGATGACGATTCAGATGATCTTCGGTAATATTGGTAATACATGAACCGGCAGGATGGAAGGTGTCGATTGTTTCCAGCTGAAAACTGCTGATTTCCGCCACAGTCCACGCCTGATCTCCAAGATCCGTCACTGCATCTGTATACGGATCTCCGATATTACCCACCACAGAAACTTCCGGATAGTAATCTGCCATGATTTTTCCCAGCAGCGTAGTCGTTGTTGTCTTGCCATTCGTACCCGTGATAGCCAGAACCTTCCCGCTGCCCACCCTGTATGCAAGTTCAATCTCGCTCCACACAGGAATGCCGGCTTCATAAAACCGTTTTACAACAGGTATATCACAGGGCACACCGGGACTCATAACAACCAGATCCGTCACATTGATCCGGGCTTCTGACAGTTCGCCGAGCACAATCTCTGTTTCAGAACCGATTGCCTTCAGGATCTGCTCCTTGTCCTGCTCTGTTTTCTGATCATATAAATAAGGCGCCGCACCGATTTTATGCAGCAGCCGGCAGGCGGCTGTACCGCTCTTCCCTGCCCCGAAGACGAGTACACGTTTTCCTTTCAAATCATGTTCCTTCATGCGTATTTTCTCTCCTTTTCCGCAAATTGCTTTCTTCATGATTTGCTCTGTTTTTCTCACGAAACAGCAATGTGTACGCTCAGATGGCATGAATCATTCCGACCATCGCCAAAATAACAGTAATAATTGTAAAGGTGGTGACGATCCGTGTCTCTGACCAGTCGCAAAGTTCAAAGTGGTGATGAATCGGCGTCATCTTAAAAATGCGCTTTCCATGTGTCAGTTTAAAATATGATACCTGCAGCACAACCGATATCAGCTCCATCGCATAGATAAATCCGACAATCAGGATAAACAGAGGCATGTGAAGCACATATGCAATTCCTGCAACAAATCCGCCGAGTGCCAGTGACCCGGTATCTCCCATAAATATTTTTGCCGGATAGGCGTTATACAGAAGGAACCCCATCAAACCGCCAATCAC
>CAZRNI010000044.1:3347-12290 GCA_964601425.1 uncultured Eubacterium sp.
ACGCCTGAATGCATACGGATCGCGGCAATCATAAAAAAGAGCGCGACAAAAATCGTTACAGAAGATGCCAGACCATCGAGCCCGTCTGTAAAATTAACCCCGTTTACCGTAGCCAGTACCGCAATAAACATCAGCGGAACAGCGAACCATCCGATATCATAAAGGCGGCCGCCGCCAAACGGAAGCATCAATTCAAGTGAAATACCAAGTCCCCGCAGGATCAGCCAGAACACAATCGTTGCTCCAAACTGCAAAATCAGCTTTTGCCTTGGCAGAAGTCCGTCCGAACGCCTCAGAACCACCTTAAGATAATCATCCAGAAAACCGATCACGCCAAACGATACCGTCAGGAACAGAACCGGCAGAATTTCTTTTCTTCCCCGCAGAAAAATCAGCGAAGTAATGATAATGCCTGCCAGAATCATCAGACCTCCCATCGTCGGGGTCCCGGCCTTTTTCAGATGCGATTCTACGCCTTCTGTCCGCTCAGTCTGTGCCGCCTTCAGACGCCGCATCTCTTTTATTACAAATGGTCCGATCCCTGCACTGATTGCAAACGAGATCAATATCGGCAAAACGATCATTAATTCCATGTTTTTCCCTCTATTCTGTTAATGCCTGCTCTTCATTGGTTAAGCCTTCAGAAAAGATTCCGTCCTCCTCAAGGTCGTATTTCTCTTCTGCAGCTTCTGTTTCTTCTGCCTCGTCGGCATCTGCATCCGCTTCTCCGGAAATATTATTATCAGGTGTCGGCAGCTCCATATCTGCAAGTGCTTTCTCGTCACTGTCATCACTGGCTTCTTCTCCGGTCAGCTCCTGATCCGGGAAGATATTTAAGTAAGGAAGCAACTCCGTAAAAATTTGTTTTGCAACAGCAGAAGCATATATACTGGAATCCTGCTCTGCTGTGTTCGGCTCATCCACGACCACATAGACAAGCACCTGCGGATTTTCCACCGGAACATATCCCGCAAAGGAAACTACGTAACGCTCTTCTCCGCGCGGGAGCTTCTGTGCCGTTCCGGTTTTGCCTCCCATGCTGTATCCGTCAACCTTCGCCCGGTATCCGGTTCCCCCGGGTTCACAGACGCTTGCAAGCGCCCGCCGCAGCTCTGTGCTGACAGACTGTGAAATCACACGCTTCTCGACGGTGGGTTCTATGGTACTGATCACTGACCCCGTACTGTCTGTAATCTGACTTACAACATGTGGTTTATAATAATTGCCGCCGTTAATTACCGCTGCAAATGCAGCGGCATGCTGTATCATTGTACAGGTTATGCCCTGTCCAAAAGAAGCTGTCGCAAGCTCTACAGGACCCATCGTATCCTCGGAAAACAAAACGCCTTCCCCTTCACCGGGCAGATCGACACCTGTTCTGCTTCCGAAATTGAACAGCTTCTGATAACGGATCAGCGCCGTCCCTCCTGTCAAATCAGCAATCTGCATCAGCGCATCATTGCAGGAATATTTAAGCGCTTCTTCAATATCTTCTGCCCCGTGCGTATCTGTACAGTGAATATCCGTATCTGCAACATGCTGCGCACCGTCGCAGTAAAATGTCTCGTCATTTGTAATGGCGCCCGTTTGAAGTGCCGCTGCTACGGTAATCGGCTTTAAGGTCGATCCCGGTTCATAAGTGTCTGATATACAATAATTTCTCCAGATCGCATTCAGATTGTTGACGACATCTTCGTCGCTCATTTTACTGATCTGTTCTTTCGTATAAAACGGCGTCAGATCTCTTGGATTATTCAAATCATACCAGTCAAGTGAATCCATTCCCAGGATCTCGCCGTTATTCGGATCCATCACAACAATTCCGACATTCTCGGCGCTGCGGACTCCCTGCTGCCCCTGTGTGATCCACTGGTTGTAATCTTCCAGAACGCCTCTGATGATTTGCTGAATATTGGCATCAAGCGTTGAAACCACATTCTTTCCGTCCCTGGCCGGAATGATGTTTTGTTCCACATCCTCATCAGAATTATAATATCCGTATTGTCTTCCGTTTACACCGCTGAGAATATCTGAATAATACCCTTCAATACCCCAGTCCGCCTGGTTGTCCGCATAGGTGAATCCGATGGTGTCGCATGCAAGCGAATCAAGCGGATAAACGCGCTGCCAGGTATCCTCAAACCAGACGCCCTGTACATAGAGACGCTCTTTCCTCTCCTCTTTACTCAGTTCTTTGTTTTCTTCACTGTCAAGATCGCAATATGCCTCAAACGCCTTTTTATCCGTGATCGAAACATTCTGCGCCAGAATCTGATACTGAGAATCCCGTGTCTCTTCATCGTCCAGAAGTGCACGCACTTCATTTTCCCGGATATGAAGAACATTCCGAAGTGCCTTGACAGTAGGCTCATAGTAGCGCTTTTCTTTCTCTCCCGTAATGGTTGTAATCGTATCATTTACAACCTTGCAGTCCAGAATTACATTATATACCTTTTCACTCGTTGCCAGAATTGTACCGTTTCTGTCCAGAATATCACCGCGCCGGAACGGTATGGTCCTGCTCTCGTATCGCTGCTGCGCCTGACTTAATACAATACGGGAATATTTTTCTCCCTGCGTCACATTGATATAGGTGATTCTTCCGGCTAAGCCGACTAAAGCCAGTATGACTATTAAAAATAGTCCTACCAGCTTTCTGCTTGTCCTTCCTCCTGTTTTCCTGATCTGTCTGGTTCTACCCGACGTTCTCTTTCTGCGGCTGCTCACATTTACACCTCAGGATGCAGTCACCTCACGGCACATTTGTATATTGCCGGACATAACTATTCTCATCCGTACTATAATACCGGATCTGCGATTCAGAAGGATAGTGCATATTCAGGCGATTAATCGCCGCATCACGCACTTCGTCCATCGTCACGGACGCCATAACCTTCTTATAAAAAGCATCATTGTCTGCCTGCATCTGCGAAAGATTGCTCTCCATTGAAGCAATCCGGACAGACTGGGTTGTCAGTTCTGATTTCAACTGCAAAAACTGAATGCAAAAAAACACCGTCACAATACAGACAATTCCCAGAAAAACAACATAACCTGCGCTGACGCTCTGCGTGCGTGCACTTCTTCCTGCTGAAGTCCGGTTAGCTGTCCTGGCCCGCTGATTCTGACGTGTCTTTCCGGCAGCTTTACGCTGCTGTTTCTGTTTTCGTCTGACAGGCTCCTGCCATTCTTCTTCCGGCGTGACCCACTCCGGCTTCCGTACGGCATTGCCATCTTCGTAATTATAGCGCATCTGCCTGTTTTTATAAAGATCCGATCTTGAATTTACCCTTCTTGCTGACTGCGCCATAATCCCCTGCTGCTTTCTCCGAATCTCTCATATACACGCGCAGTCCCCTCTGCGTATGTATTGATCCGCTGAATATATGTCTAAATTACCCGTTCAAAAACCCGAAGCTTCGCGGATTTTGCACGGCTGTTCCCCTCAGTTTCTTCTGCCGATGGAATAATCGGTTTTCTGGTAATTACATGCCCTTTTGATTTTTTTCCACAGACACACACCGGAAGTTCCGGCGGGCATGTGCACGGATTTTCGTTCCGCCTGAATGCCTGCTTCGTGATGCGATCCTCCAGCGAATGGAATGTTATCACACAAAGTCTTCCCCCGTCGCCCAGCATATCAATCATGCCGTCAAGAGATTCCTGAAGCACTTCCAGCTCACGGTTTACCTCAATCCGCACTGCCTGAAAGGAACGCTTCGCAGGATGACCTTTTTCACTGCGGTATTTCGCAGGTATTGCACCTTTGATGAGATCGGCCAGCTCCCCTGTTGTCTCAATCGAATGTACAGCACGCTGTTTAACGATGCGGCCTGCGATTCTCCCCGCGAATCGCTCTTCGCCGTATTCCCGCAGAATTCTGGTCAGTTCCTGCTCACTGTATGTGTTAATAACATCTGATGCCGTCAACGCCTGGCGAGTGTCCATCCGCATATCCAGCGGAGCATCCGCTCTGTATGCAAAACCCCTTTCTGCATCGTCCAGCTGATGCGACGACACGCCAAGATCCAGCAAAATCCCGTCCACTGACGTGATTCCAAGTTTGTGAAGTTCCGCGACCATGGCGCAATAGTTGCAGCGCAAAATCGTTACACGATCCTTAAATTCCTTAAGACGATTTTGTGCAGCAGCTATTGCATCTCCATCCTGGTCTATTCCGATCAATCTCCCCTTGTCGGAAAGCAGTCTGCAAACCTCCAGCGCATGTCCGCCGCCGCCGAGCGTTCCGTCGACATAGATCCCGTCTGGTCTGACACGCAATGATTCAATCGTTTCATGAAGCAAAACCGATGTATGCCGGAATTCCATCATATCCATTCTCCTTACAGACTGATCCCAAGCTCTGTAAGCTGCTCAGCGATGGAGTCCATATCATCATAACTGCTGTTCTCAAGCCATTTTTCTTTGCTCCAGATTTCGATTCGCTCAAGATTACCTGTCAGCACGACATCTTTTGTCAGGCCTGCATATTCCCGCAATGTAGCCGGTACAAGTATTCTCCCCATTTTGTCCAGCTCACATGTGGTCGCCCCGGCAACAAAAAAACGCGTGAAGGTACGTGCATTCTTACTGGTAAGTGGTAAACTGCGCAGCTTTGATTCAAATTCTTCCCACTCCCCGGACGGGTAGATGGAGAGGCATCCATCCAACCCCTTTGTCAGGACGAAATGGTCTCCCAGTTCCTCTCTGAATTTGGATGGAATGATCAGTCTCCCCTTCGTATCAATCGTATGACTGTACTCTCCCATGAACATAAGCTGTTACCTCAAGTGTTCAAAAACAGGCTCCCCTTCCCCATTTTCATCCACTTTTCACCACTTCTTACCACTTATGAACCCATTTTATCCCATTCCACACGATAATTCAACATTTATTTTTTATATTTTGTACACTTACGCCCGGCATTCAATGCGTCATTTCGACAGAAAGCACAAAAAAAGGAACATATTGTTGTTCCATCTCTTCAGGACAACAATATGTTCCAATTATACTGATAAATCTTGAATGTTGTGTTTGTTCAGAATGTTTCAGCTGTTTTTTACGCCGAGGCGGACTATCGATCGTCTGAATTTTGCTTCCGCAGTCTTATAGGCGGCTTCATCCATACCACCCTGTGCCAGCAGCTTCTCAGCGCGCTCCTTGGCAGCCTGCGCACGCTGCAAATCAATATCTTCCTTCCACTCCCAGGTTGTCGGAAGCAGATGACAGGTACCATTCATCATACTGATCATACCGCAGATGCAGGCCGCACTTCGCCTGGTCCCGTCTGCCAGCACCAGATGCGCCTCACCTTCGCCCAGCGCGGTCCGATAATTCATGTGATTTGCCAGAATCGCAAGATCACCGGTAATGGCACGGCACACAACGCGCTCGACCTCTCCCTCAAAGAGAAGGCCGTCCGGCGTACCTATCTTCAATTGAAATGTACTCATAATATTTCCTCTGCACGTATTGGTAAATCAGGGTTAGCTGTGAAGGCAGGATGCATTTCCAAAGCGGCGAATCCCACCTGAGCCGCGTGGAAATTGCATCCTGTCTATAAGCACACAGTGCCTGATTTATTTCTTCGCCTTCTCGAAGACCTCATCAATGCTGCCCGCAAACAGGAAACAGCTCTCCGGAATGTCATCACACTCACCGTCCAGGATCATACGGAAGCCGCGCAGCGTCTCGGAAAGCGGTACATACTGTCCCGGCATACCGGTGAACTGTTCTGCGACCGAGAAGCTCTGTGACAGGAATCGCTGAATCTTACGCGCACGGTTAACAGAAAGCTTATCCTCTTCGGAAAGCTCATCCATACCCATGATCGCGATAATATCCTGCAGCTCCTGATAGCGCTGCAGCACGCGCTGTACGGCACGAGCCACTTCGTAGTGCTCCTGTCCGACTACTTCCGGCGTCAGGATACGGCTTGTAGAATCAAGCGGGTCCACAGCCGGATAGATACCCTGGCTGGCGATCTCACGTGAGAGGACGGTTGTAGCATCCAGATGTGAGAATGTTGTTGCCGGAGCCGGGTCTGTCAGGTCGTCCGCAGGCACATAGACGGCCTGTACGGATGTGATTGAACCGTTTCTTGTAGATGTAATACGTTCCTGCAGATCGCCCATCTCTGTTGCGAGTGTCGGCTGGTAGCCGACGGCTGACGGCATACGTCCGAGCAACGCGGATACCTCTGAACCCGCCTGCGTAAAGCGGAAAATGTTGTCGATGAAAAGCAGCACGTCCTGGTGTTTGACATCACGGAAGTACTCTGCCATGGTCAGGCCGGCAAGTCCGACACGCATTCTTGCTCCCGGCGGCTCATTCATCTGGCCATATACCAGCGCGGTTTTATCAATAACGCCGCTTTCTTTCATTTCACCGTACAGGTCATTTCCTTCACGGGTACGCTCACCGACACCTGTGAAAACAGAAATGCCGCCGTGCGCTGTTGCGACATTGTGAATCAGCTCCATAATCAGGACGGTCTTGCCGACGCCTGCACCGCCGAACAGACCGATTTTTCCGCCTTTTGCGTATGGACAAATCAAATCGACGACTTTGATGCCTGTTTCCAGAATCTCGGTTGCCGGTGTCTGATCCTCAAAAGAAGGAGCCGGACGGTGAATCGGCCAGCGTTCTTCTGCCTCCGGTGCCTCCTGATTATCAATCGGATCCCCGAGCAGATTAAACACACGCCCCAGACACACGTCACCAACCGGTACGGTAATCGGGCCTCCGGTATCAACCGCCTCCATGCCGCGGACGAGTCCGTCCGTGGAATTCATCGCAATACAGCGAACCATATTATCGCCGATCTGCTGAGCGACCTCGGCAACCATGCGTTTCCCGTGGTTATCGATTTCTATGGCATTCATCAATGCCGGAAGTTCATTGAACGGGAACCGGATATCAAGGACCGGTCCTGTTACCTGAACAATCGTTCCTACATGTTTATCACTCATGTTTCATCTCCTAAATAGATGTTATAATTCCTCTGCTCCCGCGATGATCTCAGTGATCTCCTGCGTGATGCTGCTCTGACGCGCACGGTTGTACTGCAGATTCAGTGTTTCTATCATCTCCTCTGCATTCTTCGTCGCATTGTCCATCGCATTGCGCCGGGCTGCCAGTTCACTTGCAAGACTCTCACATACTGCACTGTAGATGAGACCGGCCAGATACTCCGGTACAATCGCATCAAATACAGCTGACGGATCCGGATCATATTCAATCAGCTCACGAACAGGTTCTTTCGCTGTGCCGTTTTCCGAATCAATCAGATCTGTCAGAGGCAGGACTCTCACCACATCCGGTATCTGTGAAAGCATTGACTGAAATCTAGTATAAACCAGTTTCAGATGACCATAAACGCCTTCTCTGTAAGCATTGCAGAGCAGCTTGGCAACCGTAAAGCAATCTGACACAGATACATCTGCGGTCAGGTCAAACGCTTCTGTCAGCGTTCTGATACGCTTTCTTCGGCAATATTCGATTGGCTTCTTTCCAATCGGAAGCACAACACATGTACGGTCCGCCCGGTCTTCTTCCATCATCTTAAACAGATTGTTATTATATCCTCCGGCCAGACCGCGGTCACCGCCGATTACAATATAACATGTCTGTTCTGCTTCTGTTTCCCTTGTATAATCCGAAGTGAAATCCGTATTACCGTTCGCGATCTCCCGCAGTGCACTGTGCAGTTCCTCAAAATACGGCTTACAGGTCTCTGCCCGGTCTTTTGCTTTTCGCAGTTTGGAGGAGGCCACCAGTTCCATGGCTCTGGTGATCTGCATTGTATTCTGGACGCTCTTAATTCGCGTCTTAACTGCTTTCATATTGGAAGCCATAATTGTCCTCCATTCTTATGCAATAAAGTCTTTCGTATAACGTCCCAGTGCATCTGCAAGTTTCGCCTCTGTGTCACCGTCCAGATTACCGGTCTCGCGTATGGTCTGCATAACCGCAGCACCTTCTGCATCCGTGTCCAGGAAGGAGAACAGATCCTTCTCATACGCGCGGATCCGCTCCGGATCAATTTCTGCAAGGAAGTTATTGACTACCGCATAGATGATCGCAACCTGTTTTTCGACAGGCACCGGCGCGTTCTGGTTCTGTTTCAATACCTCCACGATACGCTCGCCCTGCGCGAGGCGGGCCTTCGTGTCTGCATCCAGATCACTTCCGAACTGCGCAAAACTTGCCAACTCGCGGTACTGTGAATACAGGAGTTTCAGACTTCCGGATACCTTTTTCATCGCCTTGATCTGCGCGTTTCCGCCGACACGGGATACAGAAATACCCGGGTTGACAGCCGGCATGATTCCGGCATGGAACAGTTCTGTCTCCAGGAAAATCTGACCGTCCGTGATCGAGATAACATTTGTCGGGATGTACGCAGAAATATCACCCGCCTGTGTCTCGATAATCGGAAGTGCGGTCAACGAACCGCCGCCGTGTTCCTCGTCAAGCTTGGATGCACGTTCCAGAAGACGGGAATGCAGATAGAAGACATCACCCGGATACGCCTCACGCCCCGGCGGACGTCTGATCAGCAGCGAAAGAGCACGATATTCAACCGCATGTTTGCTCAGATCATCATAAACGCAGAGGACGTGTTTGCCCTGATGCATAAAATATTCACCAATTGTGCAGCCTGTATACGGCGCGATATACTGCAGCGGACTTACTTCCGACGCACTTGCCGTAACAACAATCGTATAATCCATGGCGCCGCGTGTCTGCAGTTCTTCTACAAGTGCTGCGACAGTTGAACGTTTCTGCCCGATCGCAACATAGATACAGATAACATCCTGCCCCTTCTGGTTCAGAATTGTATCCACCGCAATCGTCGTCTTGCCTGTCTGTCTGTCACCGATAATCAGCTCACGCTGACCGCGTCCGATCGGAATCATTGAGTCAATTGCCTTAATACCT
>CAZRNI010000045.1:0-12010 GCA_964601425.1 uncultured Eubacterium sp.
TATAAAGAAAGGAGTGCAGCCGACTTTAAGAATCAATAAAAACGACAGCAACAGAGATGAAATTAAAATACATACTGAGTGGCTGGGCGGAAGACATCAGACAAATTATTATTTTGAGCCGGATGAATTTTATGATTATAAGCAGTATGTTTATCTGATGCCGACTATTTCTGCAGAAACACAAGTAACGATTCAGGCAAGGACTACACGTACAAACTTGACATCATTTAGTATTGCGGAAGGATATATTACGGATAAACCCAAGACATATATAGACGCACTGGACGATCATTTTACTTTTGAGGAGATAAGTAGTGCTGAGATTTCACTTGACGCAGAGGAGAAGAGTGTACATTTCACACTTGATGGTGTGACATATTCCGCAAATGATAAAGACTGGAAAGCGACAATCGAACAGCTGCCGTTCTATAATGTAAAAGACGGGAAATTCTATGCCTATAAATATGATGTTACTGAAGTTGAGGTGGATGGTGAAACAGTCACTTTGAACCAGGACGGAACTGGTTCTTCAGGCAGTTACGCTGTCACATACGTCAAAGCCGCTGATGGTGGCATCACTATCAATAATACGAAGCAGCCCATTGATTTGAGTATTCTCAAGACAGATAAGAATGATCACGATATAAAATTAAAAGATGTAAAATTTACACTCAGAAGAATTATAGAAAATCCTGAAACATTATCCAATGAGATTCAGTATGCTGAGGATATATCTAAAGCAATTGAATCTGATCCAACAGATAAGGATGGCATAACTAGATTTTCTAGCCTTCGGTCCGGTTTTTACGAGATAGCTGAGACTACTATGCCAAAAGGGTATGTTATAGACGGAGATAAGACGCTTTATATCAGAGTGGCATCCTCTGGATTACAGTTGCTTCAAAAAGACCTGACAAAAAAGCCGAAAGACTGGACAGTTATTAATGCCGGAGGTATTGTCTATAATGTTGCGCAGGCATCGGGCACAACGCCGGCTGTCATAAGTGTCGAAAACACCCCCGGCACCGCCCTTCCGGACACCGGTGGTCCCGGAACTAAACTTATCTACCTCTTTGGCTTCATGTTAACAGGCCTTGCAGGCGCGGGGATGTTTATGAAGAGACGAGGGAGGAAAGAGGCATAGAGGCATAAAAGGCAGGTACCTGTTGGCTGATGCCTGACAACGATCAAGGTTCCAAAGTAACAATTGCATACAACACCAAGAGACCGGCCCCAAAAGGCCGGTCTCTATTTCACTGCAGTACATGCTGAATCATACGGGCGACAGTCTCGTTCTGGTTGATAGGAAGCAATCGGATATTGGGGTGTGCATTCTGATATACGACAAATAATTCATGGGCAAACCCCTGACCGATTTTTTCCACACCGGAAAAATCCAGTTCAACTTCAATAAATTTTTCAAGGTTTCTGCAAAGACGCTTTGCCTGGGAACGCGAAACAGGATATGTATCATATAGGTTTTTCAAGGGAATATGTGTTCTTGTAAAACCGCTTTCAACATTCGCGTACCGATCAAAGATGTCGACAGAATTGCGTTTACTATTGTTCGAAAGCTTCATGTAAATAATAGTCCCTGCTCTGGTGTTCCAGTCAGGAATAACAGCCGGTTTTTTTAGTTCATTAGCAATATCATCATATTGATCATGAGAAAAGATCAATCCATCTGAAGCTGCACCAAACTGATCGAGCATTCGGGAGGTAAAGAAGATTCCCTCTCCGGAATGATGGGACGCATCAGTCGTCAGCTTTCCTTTAAATAGCTGTTCTATGGCATCTTCATATGTATTGAGATGGAAGTAATCTTTAATATTTTTGAAAATGCCAATACCGTTGTCAGAAATTATGATAGTAGTATTCAAGATATTCCTTTGAAAGATAATCTCGACTTGATCAGCGTTAGCATGATCAATAGCATTATTCATCATTTCAGTGAAAGCATAATCCCAGATCTCACGGACATTTTGGGGAAGAGATTTGAGAAGAGGGAGTACGGTATTTGCATAGATGCGGTCTTCACCGGTGGTCTCGAATTGCTCTTGTTTCAATACCCAGATATGAGATTCTTCACGCAGTGAATAGATGCGGCCGTTTTTTTCCAGAAGGCCTGCCGCTTCCATTTCTTTTAAATATCGATAGACAGTTTTGTCTGAAATTTGGAAGGTTTCGCATGTACGCTTGATATAAGAAGCGTCTTTACTACTGATTTTATCCAGAAGATATTGCTGGATTTCCTGTCTTCTTTCTCTTGTGAAGCTCAAAACAAAGTCTCCTCTCTGCGATTTTCTCTATAATTGAAGTATATCACCAGAAAAACGGAAATTAAAGAGAAGAGATGCGAAAATATAGAGAAAACTTTCTGCATCAATGGAAAAATTCCTAAGAATATGCTAGGGTGAAAGATATAAATTTTTTAGAACAGCAGTAAGGAGATTGATACCAGAATGAGTAATTTGAAATACATTTTTGTCCATGGTCTGTCTGGCTGGGGCAGTTATGATGAAAAATATCAGAAGACTCCGTATTGGGGAATGAAAGGCGGCGACCTGCTTGCTTTTCTCAGAGAAAAGGGATTTGATTGTTATGCTGCATCCGTAGCGCCGCATGGGAGTGCCTGGGACAGGGCCTGCGAGTTGTATGCGCAGCTTTCCGGCACGAGAGTAGATTATGGAGTAAATCACAGCAGGCAATATCAGCATGAACGGTTTGGCAGGGACTTTTCGAGCTGTCCGCTGATTGACCGTTGGGATGAGAAAACGAATCTTGTGTTGATCGGGCATTCTTTCGGCGGAGCGACTATTCGGCTTTTTACGCAGATCCTTCGCCAGGGTGCAAAGGACGAAATCGAGCATACGGAAGCGGATGACTTAAGTCCATTCTTCCGCGGCGGCTCAAAAATACGGATCCACAGTATTGTGACACTCGCTTCTCCGCTGAACGGAACGACCGCATATGATATGTTGGATGATGAAGGATTTGAACCTGACGGAGTAAAAGCACCGTTGTGGAGCAAACTTCTTGTAAAGCTTCTGGTAAAAAGACTCGTTCCGGAGAAGGATGGCAGGGATGAGCGGGATTATGCCGGCTATGATATGCATGTGGACAATGCGGCAGAGATGAACCGGCACCTGAGCACATTTTCTGATATCTACTATTTCTCTGTTCCGTGCAGTTCGACAAAAGATTCCGGAAATGGAATTCATCGCCCGGTGCGCAAAATTACAGATCCGTTTTTTGTGAGACGATCATTCCAGATTGGGTGTTACAGCGGGACAACAAAAGGCGGAACGGTGATTGACAACTCCTGGCACGAAAATGATGGTCTGGTCAACACGATCTCCGCCAGAGCGCCATTCGGGCAGCCGCAGCAGAAACTGAATCGGAAAAATATTCAACCGGGGATATGGAATATCTTTCCGGTTTATCGTGGTGATCACATGATGATTCACGGAGGTTTGACCAAAAAGAGGGATGTAAAAAATCTGTATCTGAAAATGCTTACCATGATCAGCGGGCTGTAAAATTAGATGCAGAATAGTGCGAAGATTCGCAACTATTCAAAATACTAATCTGAAAATTTACCTTGTATATTGGCGAGATTTTGTTACAATAAATATCACAATCATAGATAAATTAATTGGGGTTTTATGCCCCGGTTTGACGGATTCTTATATGTTGGATCTGGTAAAATTGGCTTGAATTACATAAAGGAGCATATTTATCTAAATTAACGAAAACATCAATCCCTTTACAACAGAATAGCGCGAGAGAAAACAAGACATCCGGACACACCCGTGCGGCTTTTAGAGTGTGAGGTAGCAGCTATGTTTAAGCATCTGAGATATTTGTGGGAGTCGTTTACGTATTTCATTAGATATGGTTTTAACCGAAAACGGATTCGGTCGGCGATCGCAGCGATTGTTGTATTTACGACAGTATATACGCTGATTATGCCGGCGATTGCATTGGAGCAGAAGAATGCATCTGATATGGCAGGACTTGATCTGCCGGGTCAGGTGCTTCATGAGTATGCATGCGCATTGGAAGCCCATAAGCATACTGATGACTGCTACAAAAAGAAAGCTGTCTATGATGCCGATGGAAACAAGACCGGCACTAAGAAGGTTTTGAATTGCGGGAAAGCAGATTGGATCGTGCACACACATGACGAAAACTGCTATCAGGACGGCGTGCTGGTATGTACGCTTCCTGAGCATGCGGAGCATGTGCATACGGACGCGTGCTATTCTACAAAGAAAAAACTGGTTTGTGATTTGTCGGAGGGGGAAGAACATACCCATACAGATGCGTGCTACACAGAAGAACGCATCCTGACCTGCGGCGAATCTGTGCTTCACAGACATACCGTGGACTGCTATGAAAAAGGTCCAAACGGCGAATCACCGGTCGATATGGGATGGGTGTCTGTTTCGCATGATGAATATGGAAATGAAATCATAAGCGGGGATCCGAAGCATCTGATCTGCGGTCAGTTTGAGCTGCTTGCACATCAGCATTCGGATGCCTGCTTTATTGATGTGGAGGTGCCGGCAGAAGAACCGATTTCGGAAATGCCAGCTGAGGAACCGGCGGAAGAGATTTCGGAGTGGGCTGCGGAGGAACCGGTGGATGAGATTACAGAGCAGTCCGCGACAGGAGAAGGAGTTGGAGGTGTTGAAGGGCAGTCGTACGATACGGATGGTTATCCGGAGGGAGAAAGTGCGCCGGATCAATATATGTATGATGAGGACGCCAACGGACAGGAACAGTATGAAAATAGCGCCAGCGGACTGGATCAGTACGAAGCGGGTGCCAATGGGCAGCAGTTGAATGAAGATGGTACGATCTATAAATTAGATGAATCGGAACCGGATCCAAACCAAATGAAAGACATTGAAGTGGTAACAGACGAAGATGCGGAAGCGGCGGAGAAGAACGAACCGGAAGATGAAGCGGAGCAGGATGCCGCAAAAGACAAAGCAGATCAGGACGATGATTTGAACGATGGGAAGGAGAAGGATGATACGGAAATAGAAACACCCGCCGGCGAGCGCACCATCGAAGTCGAGGATGCATCCTACAGCATCCACGTATCCTGGCCGGAAGAAAGCGGCATTTCGGAAGATGCAGAGTTCTGTGCGACAGCGCTTACCGAAAAGAGAGCGGATTACGATGCCTATCGTGAGCGGGCGCTGGAAGCGGTTGACAACTATACTTCGGAAGAAAACCGCCGGGCGGAAGAAATGCCGGGCCTGTTTGACCTGACTATTTACGATTCAGACGGCGAAGAAATCCAGCCAAAGGCTCCACTGTCAATCAGTATTGATTTCGGAAAAGATATCGCGGATGACGCGACCGGCGTATATGCCGTCCATTTCCCGGGAACCGGCGTAGATACCGTTATGAATCCGATTGCCGGCAATCCTGTCGCACGGGCGGCACAGATCGTCGCGGAGAAGGTCAGCGGTACCGGCCCGGAAGTCATTGAGACGAGCGGTAAGGGTGGCGAAGTGGAGTTTGAGACAGGCAGCGAGGTGGAGATCTCAGCAAGTAACGATGCGAAACCCAAGGCAGACGAGACTGGAAAAGGACAGTCTGAGACAGGCGGCGAGGCGGAGATTCCGGCAGATTACGATGAACAGCCTAAAGCAGACGGGGATGAAAAAGGACAGTCTGAGACAGACAGCGAAGTGGAATTTGAGGCGGAGAGTCTGTCTGTGTATGCGATTGTATATACGGTGGACTTACGCTATGACGCAGAAACAGGTACGCTGTCGTATGAGGATAGTAAAATCAAGGTTACCGTAAGTCCAAAAGAAAACGAAAAGGACGTATTTCCGGATGAAGCAGTTTTGAGTGTTAAGGAAATGATTCCGGATGATGCAGATGCTGCGGACATATATGCACAGGCTCTTACGTCTTTGACTAAATCATTACGAGAACAAAACTGCGGTTTTTCCGCGGCGAAGGTTTATGACTTTTCTATATTGGATAAAGAAGGAAATGAAATCGAGCCAAATGGAGAGGTCGCTGTAAAAATAGAATATAAAGAAAAACCTGAACTGCGTGACAGCGATAGAAGTGTCTCTGATATTCAAATAGCACATCTCGTAGAGGATTCTTCGGATGAAGAAAAGATGACGATTGAACTGGTTGATGCAGAGATAGATGCAACTGCTTTGGGCACAGTTTCAGGTGCGGAATTTACCACAGATTCCTTTTCTGCTTATATTGTATTTAACAGAGATGGGATATCAAATCAGGAGCCGACTGATCTTGGAAATTATGGCTGGATCAGATTTAACACGGTCGGGGAGCAGGATACAACCCCAAATCAGACGGGAGATCCGGATAGCCCGACTATTCAGTGGGGATATTATAAGAATGATGGTAGCAACCTTCCTGCCTTGAATACGCAATGGGCTTATCGGCGTATTCTAAAAGTAAGATTATGGCTTCCAAAGAGCGGACAGGATTCGTCCGTGTACGACAGTGATCATTATAATGAGGCTGCGACGGCACAGTATTTCTGGGTCTGGCAAAATGAAGTGAATATTGAAGAATTTGAAATGCCTGGCTACGAGGTGGTTCATACACGTATGCATACTGCCTGGGATGAGGAAAACGGAAAAGAACCGGTAGAGAATGACAGCCTTGTAGGAAGTTATAATGTACGTGGCTATCGAAGATCTACATTAATCGATGAACCTGGTGCCAAGAACAGTGATCTCAATGTACTGGATATCTATGCAAAACAATTGCCCCAGATCACTGGCATGAACTATATCATTCGCTATGTCCATGCGGATGGCTCTGTCACGGACGGAAATGTCAGAAGTCTGGCAAGCGGTTCGGTGACGTATGATGCAAGTCAGTATAAGAGAAACGGTGAAGTGTATGCCGGTACATCGATTGTAACCGGAAGTGAGGCAATCAATGCAAATACAGCAGATGGCACAGGAACCATCACTTACAAGTCAGATGTATCCCTGGCAAAGGTATATGTATACTATAAAATTGATCCTGAAGGAAATGGTAACCCTGATACAACTAAAAGGGGAAGATACGATAAGGATGAAAACGGATACTACACAGGTGCGAAAGGGCTGTATACCGACAAAAGTGCTGAAACAGTATCGGGTAATGACCGGCAGTTTGTCCTGAACCTGGAGAGCTGGTATGTCGACAATGCGGCGAGCGTCGGAATGGTGCTGGATGCGTCCGGCTCGATGGCCTGGACCAGCGGGGCGCCGGAACCGATCGTACTGACAGACGCGCAGGTGGCTGCAGTACGCCGTGCGAATGGAATGTGGCAAGATGATGGGGGCAATTGGCACGGAGACAGTGATATCTTTTTTAACGGTGGCAGTAATGATGCTGCAGGGAATCCGCCAAATGCTGGTCAGTATATAACCAACTTTAGTGCGCTTTCACAGATTCTTGATAAGACCAAGACTGACAACTCTGCAATGGGATATAATGGATACCATTATTATCTTAAGGACATGAGAAGTTCTGTAAGGGAGTATGTAGCTCTTGGCTATAGTGACGGAAACCAGTCAAACGGGGAGTCATTGGGTGGCAGTACGATCTATACGACGCAGGTTGGAGACTCATCTCATCAGGAAACGGTGCTGGCTAACAGATTTATAAGGAATGAGAATGCTGCACATGGTCCAAATGAGGGATGGTATTATGTTAATAGTACGGGAAATACAAAGGCTTATTACAAATATACCGGCAAGTCATACGATGGATACAGTTCTAAAGGCTGGTGGCCGTCCCAAAACGACCATCAGATGAATTTGGCCGGTGGCCCGCTAAGATTCTATATTAAAACAGGTACCAATGAGTTATGGGTGTCTTATTACAACAGTGGTAACAACGAGATCCGTCAGTCACCTGTCTATGAAAAGCGTGATAAGATGTTCACCAAAATGGAGACTCTTCAGGACGCTGTGTCACAGTTTGGTGCGATCGTTCTGGGGTCATCGCCTGAAAGTCAGATCGGAATAACAAGGTTCAGCCAGAACATTGGCACTTCTAATCAGCAACACTTTACGAGTTCTTCTTACCTGCCGCTTCTCAACTGGACAAGCAGCACGTTGGAAATGTCGGCTGCAATAAACCTTAGCATAGGCGCGAAGGGAAGCACAAGCAGAAACGATGATGGCTTGACTGTATACGAATACGGCCTGACAGGACAGACAATGACCTATACCGGAGTTAAGGCATATTCTGACTACTTGAAGGATAGAGCTACAGCGGCAAATCATAAATATCTCGTCATTTTTACAGATGGAAAAGATACCAACGGAGATGCGGATAGTCCGACGTGGGGGGCTACTGGAACTCAAATTCAACAGCTGAAAAATGACGGATATACGATCATCACCGTCATGATGCGTTCTCAAGCAATGACAGGGAACGACTATACGTCCGCAAAAGCATTCTTGCAGGGTATTGCATCTCCGGGGCTGGATGGAAATGCATCGAATACGGCAGCAGATAACAAGCTGTATTTCGAAGCTGACTCCAACAGTACAAAGGATGTCATCGATGCTTTCCGGCAAATCGCCAACAGGATCGCATCCGGCTTAAGCGGCTACACGGTTCGTGATTATATCGATCCACGTTTCGATGTGGTTAATGACGCCGGCGATGTTCTGACCGTATTGGACAGCAACGGTCAATTTATAAATGCAACCAATCCGGATGTTGATGCTGCTACCGGCCTCAGGGGCTTTACAACACCTGATAACAAACATGCTTATCTGGGTTATGATCCGGCGAAAAAGATGTTTTATGTCTTGTGGAAGGATCAGGAGGTTCCTGCGTCAACAATAGGATCAACAAATGTCAATCCATGGAAGTCGCAGATCCGTATTCAGGCGAAAGAGGATTTTGCGGGTGGGAACGACATACTCTCCAACGGCAATGAAACCGGAATGAATCAGGTTTATTATCCAAATGCAACAGATCCAAGCGGAATGACTCCGGTAACGGGTAATACAAATTATCCCTCAAAGGACTTCCCGAAGACCACGACGAATCCGGGAACGCTGAATATCACGCTTTCCAATTATGAAGACACGATCTTTTTGGGAGAGACAATTTCTCCGGCAAGTCTCTACGAGAGCGTGCAGGCAAAACGTGATTCAGGAACAGATTACAGAAGTCTGTATTTCAATTACCTGGTACGTGCCGGGCAGAAGTTCCAAAACGATCCGGAATATTACGTTAATTTGCTAAAATATGGTACCGTCCCTGCAGGGGCCGGTAATACGAATCCGGCCAAGGATAAAAATGGTAACGATATTCCGGACTTTGTGTTTACGTCAGATGAAAATGGCGTGACAGCGTTGACGCTGCCGTATTATTATCTTGAGAACTTTGGCGATGCGTCATCTTATGCGGGAGGAACACTGCATCAAGAGGATAAAGTCGGCAAAGTCATATATTCGTGGGAAGCCACGGATAAAGGCGGTCATACTCTGACAAATAATAATGCTTTACTCGATTATAGCTCAACCACATTGGATACCGTCCGCTACCGATTGTCGGTGACGTATGTTCCGGATGAAGCAAAATATGACAGCCTGGATGCTGGCGGAAATGTTGTAGCAGACAGCAGCAACTTAGCCGATAACGGCAGCGCAAGAACCTTAAAACTTACGGGGCAATACGGCACTGATAAACTGATAAAGGATCCGGTTGGTGAACAGGCTCAGACTCAGACAACGATTACAAATCCTGAGTCAATGGGGCTTGCGGCAATCCACGTCGTTGCGGGAAAGATTAAGATTACAAAACGAATTGAAGTAACCGAAGCGAAGTGGACTAAGCTAATTGAGCAAGCAGGAACTGATGGATTGACATTTACATTCCAGTTGAAAAAGAATGGCGAAAACTATGGCACTACAATTAGTCTCACTATGAAAGCCGATAATTCGACAAGAACAGGTAATTATGTGGAGTTTAGTTCTGATTGGATTACGAATTTGCCGCAGGGAGATTATACAATTGAGGAAACAGGTATGCCCTCCGGATATGGATTTGTATCCGTGTCAGCTGATACGGTCATCGATACGGATGGGGATGGCGGTGTAAATGGTACGCAGTTTATTGCACCCGCAGAAGGCTCTGTAACCTGGAAAATCGGTCAAGTGTCTGGTGGAACTCCGGCTTCTACGACTTATTCATCCGCTGACTTTACAGCAGAAAAGGTAAAGGATAATAATAAGGAGGTAGATCCTGACAAGCCGAAGGCTTATCTGAACGCACAGATTGGGAAGGGAATCATTCTCAATCTGCCGCCTAAGACAATCGATGTTACCATTAGGAAGGTTGACATTAATGATCTCTCCGATGACAATGCAGCATTGTTGAAGGGCGCAAAATTTACGATTACCAAGTATACAGACAATCATTTCAATGTTGTAGATACGGCGGCGCCGTGGTCAAGCACTTTGGATGATGTAAAAACGGGGAATACATATTCTTTGAACGGAATATTTGAATTCAAAGATCTGCCCATTGGATTCTATAAGATTGATGAAGAGAGAATGCCGGACGGATATGTTTCATTTACAGAGGATCCTGTATTTGAAGTAAGAGTTAAAGCTGACACGTCTGAATTGGAGGTTGTACTGTACAAGAAAAACGGAAATTCATACGAAGTTGTCGAAAGCGGGGCAACTGAGATAACGAGGATTGCATCATCAGGCACATTAGTAGTCGGAAACACCCCCGGCGCGGCCCTCCCGGATGCCGGCGGCCCCGGCACGATGCTGCTCTACCTGATCGGCCTCATGCTCACCGGCTTTGCCGGCGCAGGTCTTGCAATGCGGCGGAGAGGGAAAGGAGCCAGGCGAGTATAAAACTCAAGTATAAACAGAAAGGCCGGCCACTTCGGTGGCCGGTTTTCTTCAGGGGGGAGACGCCATACCGTTAATCCATCATTCTAACAGCTTAAGCAACAAGAAGGCAAAGAGCCCATCTGGGTGATGGGAATCTCAACCATAAATACATTGTAGTAGAGATGAGGGGGTCCACATGACAGGAACGGTTCCGGTATTATCGATTGTTTTTATGGCAGTATCCTGCATCGTGGGCTTTGCTCTGCCGATCGGCCTGCTTCTGTATTTTAGGATCAAGAAGAAGGCGGATCTGCTTCCGTTTTTTGTCGGATGCGGCGTTATGCTGGTGTTCGCGCTGATTCTGGAAGCGGCTGTTCACAGGATTGTTTTGTCATCGGCTGCAGGCGCAATGATTCTGGAGAATACATGGCTGTACGCCTTGTACGGGGGAATGATGGCTGCACTGTTTGAAGAAACCGGCAGATTTCTGGCTTTTGTGACGGTCCTGAAAAACAAGCGGAATAAGGATATCAATGCATTGATGTATGGTGCGGGTCATGGAGGATTTGAGGCGGCTGCGCTGCTGGGGATTACCATGATTAACAATATCACCTGGTCGGTTTTGATCAATACCGGAAATGAGAAAACGCTCACTGACGCAGTATCCGGTGAGGCGCTGACGCAGGTGAAAACCGCAATTGAACAGCTTTGCACGATGCGTCCGCCCGAGTTCCTTCTCGGTGGGGTTGAGCGAATCTTTGCAGTTACCTTACAGATCGCATTGTCTGTACTGGTCTGGTTCGCAGCAAAAAACAGGAACAGCTGGTTCCTGTTTCTGGTGGCAATATTGATTCACTTTTTCGTAGATGCGGTTACGGTGATCCTGCAGAGAAGTGGTGTTCCGGTATTGGCGCTGGAGGCCGTCGTAGGGGTATTTGCTGTGGCGGCAGCGGTTCTTGCGAAGAGAGTCTGGGATCGCTCGGTTTGATATGGCTAAAAAGAAAGGCTGGTCTTCAGGATGATATGCTACCCCCCAAGTAGGACACTGCACACAATGGCTCTTTTCTTATTTGTTTATTGCGTACTGATCAAACCGGCCGGTGATTTCTTTCAGTCTTCTGATTCTGTGCTCC
>CAZRNI010000046.1:0-1052 GCA_964601425.1 uncultured Eubacterium sp.
AAATGGTATGACAGGAGTCTCCAAACCTCTTTGCGGTAGTTCGATCCTCTCCGCCCCTGTAAAAAAACCGTGAAGCTTAACTGCCCCACGGTTTTTTTACAGGGGCCATACTCATTAAAGCCCTATTGATCATTGTCTGCGGAGCCAGCCCCCTTTATCATTTTCTGCGGAGCCGGACCCCTTTTTCTATTCCGAAATGATTCCGAAATTCCAGAATGCGACTGCAGCCGCAGCTCCGACATTCAGGGAATCGACGCCGTGCGTCATCGGTATCATGACCGTATCGTCACACTGACGAATCGTCTCATCTGCAAGACCTTCTCCTTCCGTTCCCACGATCACCGCAAGCTTTTCATATGTCTGAAAACGAGGATCATCGGGCACTGCCGAATCTTCCCGCAGCGCCATGGCAACGGTATGCCAGCCGGCCTCACGCAGTTTTTTTACCCCGCTGCAATACCAGTCGTCGGGATCGGTTCCTGCAAATGTCCACGGAATCTGAAATATTGTTCCCATGCTGACGCGAATTGCACGCCGGTACAAAGGATCCGCGCAATCCGGCGAAAACAGAACCGCGTCCATCCCGAGTGCGGCTGCAGAACGTACAATCGCGCCGAGATTGGTCGGATTTACGACATGTTCAAGGACAGCGATCCGCCGGTACGCGTGTGACGACTGACCGTTATTGCTCAGAAATTCATCCGGATCAGCCTGCACGCGCCGGCGCAGCAGCGCAAGTGCGCCGCCGGTCAGATGATAGCCCGCGATCTGTTCCAGAACAGATGAATCGCCGGCATAGATAATAATATTCTGATCAAAAGTCTGATGCAAACCCGCAGCCTGGCACTCCATGCGCGCAGGAACGGAAACTGCTCTGCTGCATTCAAGCGATACTAAATTCTGAATGTCTTCTATATATCTTTCTAGTGTCTTTTTCTATGTTAAAACTGTACGGGTAGTAATAGTCAGGCACCCTTATCTCTATAAGAATCCTTTGATGTGAACACTAAAATATTTGAAGTAAGCCAGGAAAAAAAAAAAAAAATGGAATG
>CAZRNI010000046.1:1062-11922 GCA_964601425.1 uncultured Eubacterium sp.
GGAACGGAAACTGCTCTGCTGCATTCAATCGATACTAAATTCTGAATTTCTTCTATATATCTTTCTTCGCAAAGAAAAGAAACCGGCTCATAGCCGGCTGCAAGTGCCCGCCGGATCACTTTCATGCTTTCAGCGATGAAATAGCCCGGCGCGGGCTCACAGGCGTGTTTGAGTTCGTTTTCACGCCGCTGTGCATATAGTTGTAGTGCGGGTTGATCCAGGTCATGTATTTGTATGATCTGTGGCATATTTGATTCCTCTTCTTCTGCTGATGGCTGCGCGGGTAAAGACTCCCGGGCCGGGGAGTCGGAATTCACCGGCCCCTCAGCGCCCGGATCGCGTCTGCGACGCTGTCGACAGGCACGAGCTTCACACTGCTTCCAGGCGGCAGCGTGACATTCCGCATATTTGCTTTCGGAAGAATAACGGTATCAAATCCGAGTTTTTCTGCCTCATTGACACGCTGCTGTGCCATGCTGACAGACCGGATTTCTCCGGACAATCCGACTTCGCCGAATACAACCGTTTTGCTGTCGACCGGCAGATCTTTTTCGCTGGATACAATCGCCAGCAGGATGCCGAGATCTACGGCGGGTTCGGTCATTTTGATGCCGCCTGCGATGTTGACGTATACGTCGCGCTGCGAGAGATTGATCCTGGCGCGGCGCTCCAGTACGGCAACGAGCAGATTGACACGGTTAAAATCTGTGCCGTTTGCCGTTCTTCTTGGAAATCCGAAATTGGTCTGGCACGCGAGCGCCTGCACCTCCAGCATGATCGGACGGCTGCCCTCCATGGAGCAGGATACGACGGATCCGGAGGCATGTTCTGCGCGGCCCTCGAGCATAAATTCGGACGGATTGGCCACTTCTGTCAGGCCTTCACTGCGCATCTCAAAAACCCCGATTTCATTTGTCGATCCGAAGCGGTTTTTGACGGCGCGCAGGATTCGGTAGGATGCATTGCGGTCGCCTTCAAAATATAAAACAGTATCGACCATATGTTCCAGAACACGCGGACCTGCCACGCTTCCGTCCTTGGTGACGTGTCCTACAATAAACACCGGAATCTGCATGCCTTTTGCGATGCGCAGCAGCACGCCGGTCGATTCACGCACCTGAGAGACAGAGCCCGGTGAGGAGCTGACTGCCTCATTGTACATGGTCTGTATCGAATCAATGACGACTGCGCCCGGCATTTCCTGTGCGATGATCTGTTCAATCAGATCCAGATTGGTTTCACAGAGCAGCTTCAGCCCGTCCTGAAAGGTGCCGATCCGCTCCGCGCGCATTTTAATCTGCCGGAGTGATTCTTCTCCGGAGACGTACAGAATGCCCCGCGGACGGCCGGAGAGCTGCCTGCACATCTGCAGCAGAAGCGTTGACTTTCCGATACCGGGATCCCCGCCGATCAGGGTGAGTGAACCGGAGACAATGCCGCCGCCCAGGACCCGGTCGAATTCCCCTATCCCTGTGCAGATCCGATTGGTCTCATCCAATGTGATATCTGCCAGTTTCTGCGGCACCGGCGCATCCTTTGCGCGCTTTGCCGCAGCGGAAATGCTCTGTCCGGGTTTCGGCGCACGGATCACTTCCTCCGCGAAGCTGTTCCAGGCGCGGCAGGCCGGACACTGCCCCATCCACTTGGCGGACTCATGGCCGCAGTTCTGGCAGAAAAAAATTGACTTGCTGCTTTTTGCCATTCAGATCCCCCTCAGGCTTCCCGGATCTCGACCGCGGCGCTTCCCTTTTCTTCAAGATCAATGCTGATGGTCAGCTTTCCGCTCATCGTAGCCTTGACTACGCCGTCATCCACACCGTCGATCTTTACATCATAGGAAACACCCTCGCCGAGTCCGAGTGTGATCTGCACATCTTTATTTCCTTCAACTGTAAATGTAACCGCCTCTTCACTGACCTTAAGTCCCGTGACAGCTGTTCCCGGAACAGACTCGTACAGTACCGTGTCGTTGCGCTCGAGACGTGTGATTTCATTGTAGGTTTTTAGTTTATAAACACTTCAGCCGCTCTCATAATCGCTTTTCTTGGTCTTCTCGGTCAGCTCATAATTGCCAAAGCTGATGCTGCCGTCTGCTTCCGTTCTGATTAATTCTGTTACAACTGCCATTTTCGTTACTCCCTTTCTGTATCTGGTTAATATGGATCGCCCGATAAGACGATTACTCCCCGCCTGCGCTTTGCTAAAAGCAATAATCAAAACACTAACGCGATTTAACAACTTCAATCTCAGGTGCTTTGAAGCCGCCGGTACTTGCTGAACAAGGTTTTCCTTGTGAAGCTTATGTACCGCTGCGAGCTGAAAGCAACGCAAGCGTGCCTGAGATGAATTGTTAAATTGCGTATATATTTAATGCATCTGATTCTCTTTCCACGTAAATTCACCCTGTCTTGCCCCGACGGTGATCACTCTTCCTCTGTGCAGTTCCCCGGTCAGGAGCTTTTCTGCAAGCGGATCCTCAATCTTCGTCTGGATCGCCCGCTTCAGCGGCCGCGCGCCGTACTTGCTGTCGAAGCTGTCTTCGATCAGTTTATCCTTGCAGCGCGCCGTGATTTTCAGTGTGATATCCATCTGTTCTTTACAGCGTTTTACGAGATCTGCAAGCAAAATATTGATGATTTCCTGCATATGCCCGCGGGTCAGTGCATGAAAGACGATGGTTTCGTCAATCCGGTTCAGAAATTCAGGTTTGAATATCTTCTGAATCTCATCCATGACCTGATCCTTCATGTGTTTATAATCACGCGCTTCGTCCGCACCGCTGTCAAAGCCCAGATGCTTCGGCGCAACGATTCGGGATGCGCCCGCGTTCGATGTCATGATGATGCAGGTTTCTTTGAAGCTGACCTTCCTGCCCTGCGCATCGGTGATATGACCGTCATCCAGCACCTGCAGCAGGATGTTAAAGACATCCGGATGTGCTTTTTCGATCTCGTCAAAGAGCAGAACGCTGTACGGATTTCTTCTGATCTTTTCAGAAAGCTGTCCGCCCTCGTCATAGCCGACATATCCGGGCGGAGAACCGATCAGCTTGGATACGCTGTGCTTTTCCATATACTCGGACATATCCACGCGGATCATGGCAGATTCGCTGCCAAATACAGCTTCGGCCAGTGCCTTGGAAAGCTCTGTTTTTCCGACGCCGGTCGGACCAAGAAACAGGAACGAACCAACCGGTCGGTTCGGATCTTTCAGACCGACTCTGCCGCGGCGGATCGCTCTTGCCACAGCACGTACTGCCTCATCCTGGCCGACGACACGTTTGTGCAGGATCTGTTCCAGCTTTGCAAGCCGCCTCGATTCGCCCTCCGCAATCTTTTCAAGCGGTATCTTTGTCCAGGCAGATACGGTACGGGCGATGTCCTCTGCAGTCACTTCCCGCGCCGCGAGCTTCTTTTCTGCTGCTTTCTTCTTCTGCTCCTGTGATTCCTGCAGCCGCAGGAGATCACCGTTTATACGCATTGCGGCAGAAATATCATCTCTTTTGAGTGCGTCCTGTACTTTTTCTGTCAGTTCCTTTTCCTGCTGCTCATATGCAGCCGCTTCCGCAGCTGCGCCTGCATCACTCAGACTGTAACCGGAAAGTCGCACGCGGGACGCGGTCTCATCGATCAGATCAATCGCTTTATCCGGCAGGAACCGGTCATTCAGATAGCGAATGCTCATTTTTACCGCCGCAAGCAGCGCTTCATCCTGTATTTTCAGGCCGTGATGCTTTTCATAATACGGACGAATTCCCTGCAGAATCCGGACAGCGTGCGCCTCGTCCGGCTCATCAACCGTGATCGGCTGGAATCTGCGCTCCAGTGCTGCATCCTTTTCGATATACTTCCGGTATTCATCAATTGTGGTCGCCCCGATCAGCTGGATTTCTCCGCGTGAGAGTGACGGCTTAAGGATGTTGGAAGCATCCAGTGCCCCTTCCGCGCCGCCGGCTCCGATCATGGTATGTATTTCATCCACAAATAACAAAACATTCTGGTTCGCGATGACTTCCTGTATCACATTTTTGATCCGCTGCTCAAATTCGCCGCGGTACTTGGAACCTGCAACCATTCCGGAGAGATCCAGGACAACGACACGTTTGTCACGCACCGTGACCGGCACATTGCCGGCCGCAATCTGTGTAGCCAGTCCCTCCACGATTGCTGTTTTTCCGACGCCCGGCTCCCCGATCAGACAGGGATTGTTTTTTGTCCGGCGGCTCAACACCTGAATCAGCCGCTCCATCTCGGCTTCCCTGCCGATTACAGGATCAAGCTGATGGTTTCTGGCCATTTCCGTCAGATCTCTGCTGTACTGATTCAGCGTCGGCGTGGCAGATGTATCCTCGGCCGCGCTCATGTGATCCGCTTCTTTCCGGATCTCCTGATCGTTCTGACCCATAGCACGAAGCAGATTGACAAACAGTGCCCTGAGGTCTATTCCCATTGTAAAGAGCAGGCGAAGGGCCACACTCTCCGGTTCTTTCAGCATTGCCAGAAGCAGATGCTCCGTGCCCACTTTATTGCTGAAAAATCTGGAAGCCTCCAGTACGGCATCCTTCTGAAGCTGCTCTGCCTTCGGGGTGAACTCCGGAACCAGCACCGTGTCGCCGCTCCTGTCCGGAGCGATCAGCACGTCGATCAGTTCCACCAGTTTGTCATAAAGTACGCCGGCTTCTGATAAAACCATGGCCGCCGTGCCGTGACCCTCCCGGATCAGCCCTGCGAGAATGTGCTCCGTGCCGATATATCCGTGATCCCAGGCAGTGGCAAGCTGCTCTGCACAGCGCAGCGCCTTTGAAGCCTGCGCGGTGTAATTGATTTTCATTTATACAGTTTCTCCTTAATATACGGGCAGATATTGTTTCACAGGCGGATCCTGTATCCTCACAGGAAACACAGAAAAATAATTCTTACAGCAAGAACGTCTCCCAAAATCCCGGCCACAGCTGAAATTCAGGGAGACGATTCGTCCTGCTCATCCTGTTATCCGATACTGCCCGCATTCATTCCGGACAGATGTTATAGAACATCTGCTCAGCGTCCGCAGCAATGTTTATACTTTTTACCGCTTCCGCAAGGACACGGATCATTTCTGCCGATCTTTTTGGGCTTTACAACCGTACCGGATTTTTTCTGTTCCAGATAGAGCTCTTTGCGCTTCTCTTCGGAATAGATGGCATCCCACTGCGGAAGTTCATAAAGCCAGTCCGCTTTTGCGTCAACCATGTTTTTGTAGAGTTTCTCTTTGTCAAACGCAAGGCTGACTTCTGTATCCTCGGTGAGCGTCTCTTCAATCGGATTCGGTGTCACAAGGCTGTCATTGATTCCGTCCAGAAATCCGACCATGGTCAGCGGCTCGATTTCATATTTTTCTGCCAGCTCTTTGACCGTGCCTTTTACTTCTTCGTCCGGATTGGTCAGAAGTTTTTCGTAAATGCCCTTCTCGATCAGGAAATATTCATCCCAGAACTTCTGGAGTACGTTTGCATCTTCACTGCGGTTATAGGCGATGGCACGCCAGTCTTCTAAAAGGCCCATTTTTTTGCCCGTCCTTTCAAGTGTTTTTTTCAGTATAGTTTATGCAATTTGAAAAATCAATATCAGCGGAAATACTCCACGCCGGATTCGAATATCTTCATATCCTGCTCGCCGTAGATATTGATGGCGACACCGCTGCCGATGCGCTCTGCATGGCACATTTTGCCGAAGACGCGGCCGTCCGGGCTGGTGATTCCTTCGATGTTGAAGTAGGGGCCGTTGATGTTCCAGTATTCATCATCTGTGAAATTGCCGTCCAGGTCACAGTAGCGGGTCGCAATCTGGCCGTTTGCCTGCAGTTTTTCGATCCATTCTTTGTTTGCTACGAATCTGCCTTCGCCGTGAGAGGCCGGGACGGTGTAGATGCCGCCTGCCTCTGTCCCCCTGAGCCATGGTGATTTGTTTGAAACAACCCGTGTATACGCCATCTTGGAGATGTGACGTCCGATGGTATTGAAGGTCAGTGTCGGCGAATCTGCCTGCTGTCCGGTGATCGCACCGTGCGGCACGAGGCCGAGTTTGATCAGCGCCTGGAAGCCGTTGCAGATACCAAGTGCCAGACCGTCGCGTGTTTCAAGCATTCTTGTGACTGCTTCTTTGATCTTTGCATTCTGGAATGCGGTCGCAAAGAACTTCGCGGAGCCGTCCGGCTCGTCACCCGCGGAAAATCCGCCGGGGAACATGATAATCTGCGCCTGGTCGATTGTCTTTGCAAACAAATCGACAGATTCAAATATATCGTTTGCACTCAGATTTCTGAATACTTTCGTCTCTACCTTTGCACCAGCGCGCTCAAATGCCTTTGCACTGTCGAATTCGCAGTTGCTGCCCGGGAATACCGGGATGAATACGGTCGGCTGCGCGAGCTTATGCGCGCAGATATGGACGTCTTTTGCCTCGCAGATGCCTGCGTCTGCCACTTCGATCTGATTTGGCTCTGCGCCGGAAACCTGACGGAAGATGTTATTGAGCGGTGCACTCCATTTTTCCAGCGCTTCCATTCCGTCAATCACGGTATCACAGTATTCAAATACAAAGCTCTCTGTCACTTCACCAACCACCGTGTAGGTGCAGGCGAGGTTTCCGACCTGACCATCCGGGATTTCGAGAATCAGATCGCCGAATGCCGGGCTGAACAGATCGCGTGCGTCAACATTGTGTTCGATCCGGACGCCGAGATGGTTTCCGAATGCCATCTTGCTGACAGCCTGGGCGATGCCGAAGCGGTTCAGCGCGTATGCAGAGAGGACTCTTCCGGCCTGCATATCCTGATGAACGCGGTCATACAGATCCATGACGCCTTCATAATCCGGCAGGTATTTGTCGTCCCGCGGGATGCGGATCCAGACGAGTTTGCTGCCTGCCTGTTTGAGCTCCGGTGTAATGACATCCGCCACATGTCCCACATCCACTGCAAAAGATACCAGCGTCGGCGGAACATCGATGTCATCGAAGCTGCCTGACATGCTGTCCTTGCCGCCGATGGAAGCAAGTCCGTAGCGGACCTGTGCCTCATAAGCGCCGAGCAGCGCCGCAAACGGCTGGCTCCAGCGCGCAGGATCCTCGCTCATACGGCGGAAGTATTCCTGGAAGGTAAAATGAATTTTGCGGAAATCACCGCCGGAAGCGACGATTTTTGCCATGGATTCTGTCACTGCATAAACTGCGCCGTGATACGGACTCCAGCTTGATACATACGGATCAAATCCGTAACTCATCATGGTCACGGTTGTCGTCTCGCCGTTCGCAACCGGAACTTTTGCCACCATGGACTGCGTCTCTGTCATCTGGTATTTGCCGCCATACGGCATCAGTGTGCTCGCCGCGCCGATGGAGGAATCGAACATTTCCACGAGTCCCTTCTGAGAGCATCCGTTCAGGTCGGAAAGCTGACCGAGCCACGCAGCCTTTACATCTGCAACGTCGCCGCTTCTGACCAGCGGATTGCCCGCTTCGTCCGGTATATCCACATGAACAGACGCCTCCTGATGCGCGCCGTTTGTATTCATAAATGCGCGTGAGAGATTAACAATTGTTTTTCCGCGCCAGTTCAGTACGAGCCGCGGCTCTTCTGTGACAACCGCCACCTGATATGCCTCGAGGTTTTCTTCTGCCGCATAGCCCATAAATTCATCGACATCTGCCGCGTCGATCACGACAGCCATACGCTCCTGGGACTCGGAAATTGCGAGCTCGGTGCCGTCCAGGCCGGCATATTTTTTCGGTACCTGGTCGAGATCGATCTGCAGACCGTCAGCCAGCTCGCCGATTGCAACGGAAACGCCGCCCGCGCCAAAATCGTTGCACTTGCGGATCAGTCTGCTGACTTCTTCCCTTCGGAACATACGCTGCAGCTTGCGCTCGGTCGGCGCATTACCCTTCTGCACCTCAGCGCCGCAGGTCTCGATGGATGTTGCCGTGTGCTTTTTGGACGATCCGGTCGCGCCGCCGATGCCGTCGCGTCCCGTTCTGCCGCCGAGCAGGATGATAACGTTGCCCGGCTCGGAGGTCTCACGCATGACCGCACGTCTGGGCGCTGCGCCCATAACTGCGCCGATTTCCATGCGCTTCGCCACATAATTCGGGTGATATATTTCTTTTACATAACCGGTCGCAAGACCGATCTGGTTTCCGTAGGAGCTGTACCCTCTCGCCGCATCTCTGGTCAGGTTTTTCTGCGGAAGCTTGCCGGGGATCGTCTCCCCGACCGGGCGGGTCGGATCTGCGGCGCCGGTGACGCGCATTGCCTGATAGACATAGGTTCTGCCGGAAAGAGGATCGCGGATCGCGCCGCCCAGACAGGTGGCCGCGCCGCCGAACGGCTCGATTTCGGTCGGATGGTTATGGGTCTCATTTTTGAAATTGATCAGCCACTCTTCATACTGTCCGTCAACATCCACCGGAACAACAATGCTGCAGGCATTGATCTCATCGGTTTCCTCCTGATCGGTCAGCTTACCTTCCGCTTTGAGTTTCTTTACGGCGATCACAGCCAGATCCATCAGGCAGAGGAATTTGTCATCCCTCCCTTTATACAGAACCTCTCTGTCGGAAATATAGCGGTCATACGTCGCGAGAATCGGGGCTTTATATGCGCCATCTCCAAACGTGATATCCTTCAGTTCTGTCAGGAATGTCGTGTGACGGCAGTGGTCTGACCAGTATGTATCCAGTACGCGGATCTCTGTCACGGTCGGATCACGGTGCTCTTCTTCTCCGAAGTATATCTGAATAAACTGAAAATCAGCAAATGTCATGGCAAGACCAAGGCTGTCATACAGTGCCTTCAGATCCGCCTCCGCCATACCGGTGAAGCCCGTAAATACCTGAATGTCATCCGGCTCCGGAAAATCCATCACCAGTGTTTCCGGCTTTTTGGCGCCGGTCTCACGGGAATCCACAGGGTTAATGCAGAGCTTTTTGACAGATTCCAGCTCCGCTTCACTGATGGCTCCCTTCAGGACATAGGTCGTTGCCGTGCGGATCAGCGGCTGCTCTTCTCCGCGCAGGAACTGGATGCACTGCACTGCGGAATCGGCGCGCTGATCAAACTGCCCCGGAAGATATTCTACCGAAAAAACAGTCTCGTCATCTGCCAGCGGAAATGTTTCTTCATATAGATCATCGACCGGCGGCTCGGAGAAGACCACATGGCATGCCTTTTCATAGACCTCATCACTGATATTCTCCACATCATAACGGATCAGGATCCTGACGCCTGTTACATCGGTCAGTCCCAGATACTCTCTGATCTCGTGCAGCAGGCTGTCTGCAGCCACTGCAAATCCCGGTTTTTTCTCAACATAAACACGTTTGACGCTGCTCATGAAGTCCTCCTGATTTTATGTGTTAATACTCTATTTGACGTCTATCAATCTTACCATAATTTTTGATATTAGTAAAACGAAACTATTTACGGAAAACAGGTTTTCATGTATGATAGAACGAGTTTACTGAAATCACCGCTGCATGCTGTATGCAGTCAGGCGCACTGCCCGGCACTCTTCCTGTCTGAGCTGTGCGACTGCTCCACTGCGTCCAGCGGCATCGCAGCCCGCACGGGCTCTGCTAAGGATCCCGGCACACAAAACAGAGAAAACGGCGATATGATTCCGATAATCATCATGCTCCTGACTGCAGGAGTTTTCTCCTTCTATCTTTTTTCAGTATGTCCGGCTCTTTCCCGCCGCGAGGCGCTGGGGTCGTTCCGGGACTTTCACTATGCACACCGGGGGCTCTGGGATACCGCGGCAGACATACCGGAAAACAGCCTGGCGGCATTTGCCGCTGCTGCAGAAGCCGGCTATGCGATTGAACTGGACATACACCTCACAAAGGACGGGCAGATTATTGTATTTCACGATGATACCACCGACCGGATGTGCGGCGCGCACTTTATAATTGAACAGACCGGCTGGGAGACACTCTCCGGATTACAGCTCGGCGGCACAGCAGAGCACATTCCTCTCTTGTCGGAAGTCCTTTCGCTGGTTGACGGACGCGTTCCGCTTCTGATTGAACTGAAGCTGCCGTTATCCGACCTTTCACTTTGCAGCGCGGTCATGAAGCTTCTGGATGAATACCCGGGACCTTACGTGATTGAATCGTTCAATACCCTCGGGCTGTTCTGGATGCGAAAAAACAGACCAGACGTCCTGCGTGGTCAGCTCTCAGCGCGCTTCCCGCGGGATCTGAATCTGGCATCTCCTGCCAGATGGCTTACCACATCGCTGATGGTCAATCTTCTCGGACGGCCGCATTTTATCGCTTACCACCTGCAGGATACAGATACAGCCGGCTTTCGTACGGCGCACCGCCTGTTCCGGGCGCCTGTATTTCTCTGGACAGTCCGGACCGACGAACAGCTGCAGGCATGCAGGCAGATCAACGGTACCGCTATATTTGAACAAATCCGTCCCTGAAGAATTTAACCTGAACAGATCCGTCTCTGCTGTACGGACACGATGAAAGGATCTTCACTCCATATGCTCAAACTCCTCAAAAACTTCTTTCTGGAACTCAAAAGACGATGTGTTTTCCGCTGGTGGGGCCTCCCCGTCTATGCACTCGGTTACTACATCGCATTCATTCTTCTGGAACGGCGTGAACTGACAGAGAGCGGATACCATCTGATATCCGCCCCCATTGATTACAGTATTCCGTTCTGTGAGTATTTCATTATTCCATACAACATCTGGTTCGTTTACATTATGGGAACTGTGGCCTTCTTCGTTCTGGTTAACCGTCCCCCAAAGGAATACTACCGGTTTGAGATCAACATGGTTATCGGTATGACGGTCTTTCTTCTGATCAGCTG
>CAZRNI010000047.1:0-11874 GCA_964601425.1 uncultured Eubacterium sp.
CGCCCGGAAAGCCCTGGATCAGCACGCCTTTGCCTACGTGCTCAAGGGCGAGGGCCATCATCGGCGCGAGCATACCCTTCATGGCTGCCTCAACATCCTCGATGGCCTTGTAGATAACCTTATACAGACGCACATCGATCTTCTCCTGCTGTGCGATTGCTTTTGCGGTTGCGTCCGGATTGACGTTAAATCCGATGATAATCGCATTGGAAGCTACTGCCAGCGTCACGTCAGATTCATTGATGGCGCCGACGCCGCCGTGAACGATCTTGACAGCAACTTCCTCATTGGAAAGTTTTTCAAGTGACTGTCTGACCGCCTCAACAGATCCCTGTACGTCAGCCTTGACGACAATATTCAGTTCCTTGACATCCCCCTCGTGAATCTGGCTGAAGAGATCATCCAGTGACATGCGGGAACGTGTTTCTTCAAGCAGCTTGTTCCGGCTCTCGGTAACAAATGTTGCTGCAATATTCTTTGCCTCTTTATCGGTATCTGTAACCAGAAGAACTTCGCCGGCATTCGGCACTTCTGAGAGACCCTGTACTTCAACCGGACGGGACGGACCTGCTTTTCTTACCTGACGTCCATTTTCGTCCATCATCGCACGGACGCGGCCGGACGCAGCGCCACAGGCAATGTAATCGCCGACATGCAGCGTACCTTTCTGTACAAGTACACTGGCAACCGGGCCTTTGCCCTTATCCAGCTTTGCTTCCAGTACGAGTGCACGCGCCTTGCGGTCCGGGTCTGCCTTGAGTTCCATAACCTCTGCAGTCAGCAGAATCATTTCCAGCAGGTTATCAATACCTTCATGTGACTTCGCGGATACCGGTGCAAAGATGGTGCTTCCGCCCCAGTCCTCCGGAATCAGCTCATACTCGGAAAGCTCCTGTTTGACACGCTCGACATTGGCGTTCGGCTTATCAATCTTGTTGATTGCAACAATGATCTCGACGCCGGCTGCCTTTGCGTGATTAATTGCCTCAACTGTCTGCGGCATTACGCCGTCGTCTGCCGCGACGACAAGCACAGCGATATCTGTGGAATTTGCGCCGCGCATGCGCATGGCAGTAAATGCCTCATGGCCCGGCGTGTCGAGGAACGTGATCTTCTGACCGTTAATTTCAACGACATACGCACCGATGCTCTGTGTAATACCGCCTGCCTCACGGTCTGTAACATGTGTATCACGGATCGCATCGAGCAGAGAAGTTTTACCATGGTCAACGTGCCCCATGACACAGACAACCGGCGGTCTTGCAACCATTTTGGCCTCGTTGTCTTCTTCATCCTTCAAGAGCTCGGCAATTACATCGATTTTTTCTTCATGCTCCGCGATGATATCGTAATCCATCGCGATCTCTTCCGCTTTATCAAAGTCAATTTCCTGATTGACTGTAACCATGAGCCCCTGCATGAACAGTTTCTTGACGATAGCAGAAGCCTGTACCTTCATCTTGTCAGCAAGCTCGCGGATGGTCAGTTTGTCCGGAATCCGGATCTCTTTGACCTTCTCCACCTTCTTCTCTTCTTTCTTGCGGACCGGTTTTGTCATAGCCGGCTGTTCTGCCTGCTTACCACGCTTATTACGGTTCTGACCGCGGTCGTTTGCAAATTTGTTTTCTTTGCGGAGAGATTTATTCTTATCTTTATCCTTGTCGTTTCTGCCGCCGCGGCCCTGCTTTGCCGGATTGACATCTGCTGCCACCGCAGCCGGACGATTGTCACCGCGTGCCGGTTTTTTACGCGTATCATCGCGCTTCCCGTCTCTGGAACCCTGACCTTCCGCCTTCGCCGGGCGCTCGGAACGTGCGCCTGCAGGACGCTCCTGGCGGCGGTTCTGTCCATCCTGACCGCCTGCTGCCGGGCGCTGTTCCTTTTTCGGCCGCTCCTGTTTCTGTACGGCTGCACCCTGCTCTGCTGCCGGTGCTGCTGTCTTTACATCTGCTGCCTGCGAAGCTTTTACTTCCTTTGTTTCCGGTGCTGCTGCAGTTTCCGGCTTTTTCACCTCTTTTTCAGGCGCAGTTTTCTCGGGTTCCGGCTTTCTTCCGACAACCTCCGGCTTTTCCGACGCAGGAATTGCACGGCTCTCCGGTTCATATGCAGATGCCGGCGGATGTGCACGCGGAACTTTTACCAGCGGTCTGGCCCGCTGTTTTTCTTCATTTCCGGATGTATTCTTACTCTCTGCACGCTTTGCAGACGGTTTGCGCTGCGGCTGTGCGCCTTTGTAATTCTTCGCCTCTTTAGAGCTTGCATTCTGCGGATGGAATACCTGAATAATATTCTTTTTCTTCCGCACGACCTTCTTGGTTCCCTGTGCCTTTTTTTCGCCTTCTGCAGTGCCTTCAGCAGCCTTTTTTACAGGTGCTTTTGCCTCAGCCGTGTTTTCCTGCTTCTGCTGTTCTGTTCGTTCATTCTCGTTCATATTTGCCAAATATAACACCGACCTTTCCCCGATTCCGGTTCCTTTTCTGTCCGCATGTTCAAGTATTACGCGCGGGATTTAAATTCTCTCTCTGATTGCCTCTGCCAGTGCCGCATCCAATACCGCAATGCTGGAGCGCTCTCCTTTTCCGATTGCGCGTCCGAGTGATTCCTTTGTCTCGAAAACAATGACCGGAACCGCGGTATTTCTGCATAGATTGTAAAACTTTTTACTCGTATTCTGTGATGCATCCTCTGACAGGATTACAAGTGCCGCTCTTCCCTTTCTGACCGCCTGTTCGACAGCAGTCTCCCCGCTGGCAAGGCGTCCTGCCTTTGCGGCAATTCCGAGCATCGACAATGCTTTATGCATCTTCAAGTGTCTCCATCTCTTTTGTGAGGGCTTCCAGTACTTCCTGCGGGATCTCCTGTTCAAGAGACCGCGCAAGTCCTTTGTTCCGGATTGCCTTCTGCAGGCAGGCTCCGGATCGGCAGAGATATGCACCGCGTCCGTTTGCACGGCCGGTCACATCCAGTACGACAGCGCCTTCGGGTGTGCGCAGGACGCGAATCAGTTCATTTTTCTCCCGACGTTCCTGACATCCGACACATTTTCTCATTGGGATCTTTTTAGTTTTCTTCATCCGGATTCTCTTCTTCGAATTCTTCCTCTTCGTACTCCTCGTACTCTTCGTATTCTTCCTCTTCGTAGTAATCGAAGTCGCCGTCCTCACGGGCCTGCGTCTCACTCTTGATATCAATCTTGTATCCGGTCAGACGCGCAGCAAGACGGGCATTCTGTCCTTCTTTGCCGATTGCGAGAGAAAGCTGATAATCCGGCACAATAACCGTTGCGGTCTTATCATCCGGATCCGCCATGACCGAGATAACCTTCGCCGGAGAAAGCGCATGTTCAATCAGAATTGCCGGATTTTCATCCCAGCTGATGATATCAATCTTTTCTCCGTGCAGCTCATCTACCACTGCATTAACACGGATTCCGTTCAGTCCGACGCATGCGCCGACCGGATCAACATTCGGATCATTGCTCCATACCGACATCTTTGTTCTTGATCCGGCCTCTCTTGCAATCCCCTTGATCTCAATCGTTCCGTCCTGCACCTCTGCCACTTCAGAGGCAAACAGGCATCTTACGAGTTCCGGATGTGTTCTGGAAACGGTGATGCGCGGTCCTCTCGTGTGGTCCCTGACTTCAAGTACATATACTTTAATACGCTCATTCATGTGCAGACGCTCGCCGCGCACCATTTCATTTTCTGCGAGCAGTGCGTCGACCTTACCCAGATTGATGCTGGCATTTCTTCCCATAAAGCGTTGTACCACGCCGGTCACCATCTTATGTTCTTTTTCAAAATACTCCTCATACAAAACCTTCCGCTCTTCCTCGCGGATTTTCTGCAAAATCACATTTTTCGCATTGGTTGTTGCAATGCGGCCAAACGACTTTGATTCGACCGGAACATGGCAGATGTCTCCCATCTGCAAAGCCGGATCCAGCTGCTGCGCATCTTCGAGGGTGATCTCCATCGCAGGATCAAAAACCTCTTCGACAACTTCTTTCTCGATGTGAATGGTATAGTCGCATGTTTCAGGATCAATTTTCACTGAAACATTATCTGCTGTTCCAAAGTGGTTTTTACATGCCTGGATCAGAGACTGTTCAATCGCTTCCAGAAGAGAATCCTTGCTGATGTTTTTTTCCCGTTCCAGAATATTCAATGCCTCGAGTAACTCTGTGTTCATTTTTTTCTGTTCCCCTCCTGTTCAAAAGTGAAATGCCAGCCGGATCATTGAAATGCCGGCTCTCTCAAATACACGCGTCTGACCGCTTTCCTCTGTGACAGTCACAGTATCTTTATCATAAGCTTCCAGAACGCCGAAAAACTCCTTTTCGCCATCAATCGCCTGATACGTATGGATCTCCAGCTCTTTTCCGATACTTCTTGCGTAATCCTTCTCTTTCTTCAGCGGACGGCCAAGGCCGGGCGAACTGATTTCCATCGTGTAACTGTCATCAATAAAGTCCGCCTCATCCAGCTTCGGATTAAACGCACGGCTGACCGCCTCACAGTCATCTATGGTCACGCCGCCTTCCTTATCAATGTAGGCGCGCAGATAGAAACTGCCCGCTTCTTTTACATACTCTACATCTACAAGCTCCAGACTGCGTTCCTCCACGATGGGAATCAGCAATGCTTCTGCTTTTGCTTCGATGTCTGTGCGTTTACTCATTCTTTTCCTTTCTCAGATCAACATACAAGATTTCTCAGAGCAACATACAAGAAGAGTGGACGTCTCGCCCACTCTTCTGCAATGCTTACATATTCAACAACTGCAGTATAGCACTGCATCAGCGCAAATGCAAGTTATTTCTTTGTTTTTGCAGCCTTATTGGTTACCGGTGCCTTTTTCCCGCTGCGCTTTTGTGTTTTTGCAGTTTTATTATCTGTACGTTTTGCAACCTGCCCGGAGTACTGATACACCGATATGCCGAGCGGCGGTATTTTAACCCTGATCGACTGCGGCCGCTCGTCATGCTCCTCGTTTACCGACATTTTAACCCGCGGATTGACGACACCGATCCCGCCGAATGCTTCCGCATCACTGTTGAAGATCTCTTTATACTTACCTGCGAACGGTACGCCTATCTGTACATCTCCGTATGCCACGTTTGAGAAGTTGCATACAACAAGAAGTGTATCTTCCACATTTTCTGTCTTGCGCAGGAAGATCAGAAGGCTGCGTTCCCAGTCCAGATTGCTGATCCATTCAAAACCATCCGCAGAAAGATCTGTGCGGTACAGCGCCGGATTCTTATTATACAGTTCTGTCAGCGCCTCCATATATCCCGGATCCGCTGCCCCGCTGACTGCTTCATGCAGCAGCTTTTTCCCGGGGTGAACAGTAATGTAAGCCAGTGCCAGGCGGAGGTTTGCCTCCCGCACGCTTTCTTCATTTCCTGCCATATAAGAGACAAATCCGTCACGCGCGCGCTGTGCCTCGTCTTTTCCAAAACCGATCAGAAATCGTTCGCTGTACGCATATACCGTTCCGAATGTAAGATCATCCTGATGCGCGCCGCGGAAAAGCGGATCCATATGCATATAATCCAAAAATTCTTCTGCCCACCAGTGGTTCCACTTATAGTCAAATCCGATCCCGTCTTTTTCAACCGGCGCAGTCAGACCGTTCCATCCGGCCATCTCTTCTGCGATCGTCAGAATTCCGGGGATCTCCCTGTGAAGAATCTGATTCAGATGCTTCAAAAATGCGACCGCCTCCAGGTTTTCATTTCCGCCGTACAGATTGGCGACCCACTCGCCCTCATTTCGTCCATAATCCTGGAACAGCATCGTCGCTACGTCGGTATATTTAAACCCGTCCACATGAAATTGCTCTGCCCAGTACAGAGATGCAGCAATCAGGAAATTACATACTTCGGGACGTCCGTAATTGAAAATATGCGTTCCGAACGCCGGGTGCATTCCGCGCCGGGGATCCAGATGCTCATACAGAAAAGTCCCGTCAAAAGCAGCCAGAAGCGAATTGCCTCCCGCAAAATATGACGCTACAAAATCAATCAGTACGCCGATCTGCTTCCCGTGCAGCGTATCAACAAGCTTCATGAAATCTTCTGCGCTTCCATACCGGACCGTAGGCGAAAAATAACCGCATGTCTCATACCCTTCCGAACTCTCATCCGGATATTCCATCAGCGGCGAGAATTCTGCATGCGTATAACCGCCTCTCATGAGATAATCCGCAAGCTCTTCTGCCGCTGCCGCATAATTTGCATCACAATTGTGTTCCCTGCACCATTTACCGAAATCCAGCTGACAGACACGGATCGGCGCATCCGGCGCACTGTGCGCAGCACGTGTTTCGGTCCACGAAGCATCACTCCATGAATATTCCGGTGTCTCTGCAACAACTGATACCGGTCCGGTCTTTAAATCAAATGTGCGTCCATACGGATCCGATTTCAGGTATACCATGCCGCCTTTCAGTTTGATTTCAAACTGATAATGCTCTCCTGCGCCCACACCCGGTATAAACAGTTCAAAGATGCCAGACGGCAGTCGATTCATCTGGCAGACACGTCCGTCCCACGCGTTAAAATCACCGACAACAGATACACGCATTGCATTTGGCGCCCACACGGCAAAATTTGTGCCGGAAACCCCGTTGATGCATGTGACATTTGCGCCGAGTACCTCCCATGCGCGGGGAAGATTTCCAGTCTGATGCTTTTTCTCATCTTTTTCTGTAATGACACTCGAAAAAGCATAGGGATCCTTCCACGCAATCTCTTTCCCTCCGGTTTTGCGAACCAGTTCATAAGACGGGATTTCTTTTCCTGGAAGCAGGGCCGCGAAAAAACCGCTCTCGTCAATGCATTCCATATTGTGGCGTTTGCCGTCCGCCAGCGTCCGAACCTGCAGTTTTTCCTCTCCGGGCACAAACGCCTGTATCAAAACACCATCCGGCGTAATCCTGGCGCCGAGAATATCGCGCGGATGATCCTCTTCTGAATAAATGATCGCTTCAATCTCCGGAAAGTCCATCAGTTCATACAGTGCTTTCTTCATGCTTCCCCCTCCCTGTTATATACTTCATGCGAATCCGGTCCCTTCGGTCGGAAACTTTATCACTATCGCTGCGTTCAAACCCACCGCCTGACGCTTCACGCGCGCAAGAATGGGGACTGATCCACTGCGTTCAATCCAGCCAGTCGGGCACATCTACATCCTGAATATCATCCTCCGGATCTGTTTCTCCCGCTGTTCCGGCCGCTGCCCGGAAATCCCGGCCGGCGTCCGGCTTTTCATCTTCTTCCGCCGCTTCGATCTTTTCCGGCTTGCGGTTCAGAATTTCCATAAACTCCTCACCGGTAATCGTCTCCTGCTCATACAGGAACTTGGCAAGCTCATGCAGCTTCGGCATATTTTCTGTCAGAATTTTCTTTGCCCGAGTATAGGATTCCCCTACCAGAGCAACAACCATTTCATCAATTTTCCCTGATGTCTGTTCCGAGCATGCCAGTGAAGTATCTCCGCCAAGGTATTTATTCTGGACGGTTTCCAGCGCGACCATTCCAAACGCGTCGCTCATGCCGAACCGCGTGATCATGGCGCGTGCCAGCTTGGTAGCCTGCTCGATATCATTTGAAGCGCCGGTTGTGACCGAATCAAAAATCAGTTCTTCCGCAACCCGGCCGCCGGTCAAAGTGGCAATCCTGTTCTCGAGTTCTGCCTTGCTCATGAGATTATGCTCGTCTTCATCCACCTGCATGGTGTAGCCGAGCGCACCTGACGTACGCGGTATGATCGTGATCTTGGTAACCGGAGCAGAGTGTGTCTGCATCGCGGCTACGAGCGCGTGTCCAGTCTCATGATAAGCGACAATGAGTTTTTCCTTTGTGGTCAGGATTTTGTTTTTCTTCTGATAACCGGCAATGACTACCTCGACACTTTCTTCAAGATCAGCCTGAACGACAAATTTACGATTATCACGCACAGCTCGAAGTGCAGCTTCATTGATCATATTTGCCAGCTCCGCGCCGCTCGCGCCGGAAGCAAGACGCGCAATTGCTGCAAAATCAACATTATCGCCGATGCGGATATTCTTTGCATGCAGTTTCAGGATTTCCTCTCTTCCCTGCAGATCAGGAAGTTCAACCGGCACACGCCGGTCAAAACGGCCCGGACGAAGGAGCGCCGGATCCAGGATCTCAGGCCTGTTTGTAGCTGCAAGCATAACAACGCCCTTTTTACCGTCAAAACCGTCCATTTCCGCAAGCAGCTGATTCAGCGTCTGATCGCGCTCGTCATTTCCGGCAAATCCTGTAGAGTCACGTTTTTTACCGATGGTATCAATCTCATCAATAAAGACGATGCAGGGTGCCTTTTCATTCGCCTGTTTAAACAGGTCACGCACCTTAGCGGCGCCCATACCGACAAACATCTCGACAAACTCCGAACCGGAAATCGAGAAAAACGGCACATTCGCCTCGCCCGCAACCGCCTTGGCAAGCAGCGTTTTACCTGTTCCGGGAGGCCCCACAAGCAGGGCGCCTTTTGGCATCTTCGCACCAATCTCTGTATACTTCTGCGGGTTGTGAAGGAAATCGACAATCTCCGTGAGGATCTCTTTTGCCTCTTCTTCCCCGGCTACGTCCGTAAACTTAATTCCGGTCTCAGACTGCACATAAATCTTCGCATTGCTCTTTCCGAAACTCATTGCATTTCCCATGCCGTCGCCCATACGCTTTGTCATAGAGCGCATCAGCAAGCGCCCCATTAGTAAAAAGAAGGCAAACGGAACAATCCAGTTCAGCAGGAAGGAGAGCAGCGGGGACATTTTTTCAATGATCGGCGTTTCAAATTCATTGATCCCTGCATCGATCAGGCGGTCGACCAGCTTATAGTCATCCATCAGACCCGTACGGTAATACACTTCCGGATCAGAAGTATCTCCAAAGTTTATCACGCCATCGGCTTTATCTACCTGAACCTCCTTTACCTTTCCTTCGTCCAGCATCTCAAGAAACTGGCCGTACGTGGCATCTTTAATCTCCCGTGAATTGATCTTTGGAATAACCAGCATATTCAAAATCAAAATCACGACCAGCGCAATAATATAATAAAATACAATCGATTTGCGCGGCGGCTTTATCTCTTTCATAATTCAATAACCTGCTTTCCTTCAAAACTTCGGTTTCCGGCCGTCCGCATCCTGCATATTGCAGTCTCCGCACGGCCATACCTGTATTAATTATCTGCCCGGTCATGAACAAAGTCAATAAAATCACTGTCAATTCACTGCAATTTCATGCGCATTTCTGACTTTTTTATAACACTTTCGTTTTTCTTTATAAATTGCCGCTTCCCCAAACCACCGCCCGGCGCTCTACGCGCCTGAGTCGCGTGGACTGTCCCATTTCGTTTAATCATGATGCCTTTGATACGTTTCTGCGGCAGGCCGCTGATCAGAACTTTCTCAGATCGTCCTCCTCGCCATCGGCGTCCGAAACAGATATGATCTCAAGATCATATCCCATCCCGTTTCCCGGATCCACGTGTACAAATTCACCCGCGCGGTGTCCCATAAGCGCAGCGCCCAGCGGTGACTCCGCCGTGATCAGTCCTTTTAATGAATTTCCCCGCACAGATGTCACGATTTTATAGGATTCCGTCTCCTCCTCCCCCGGGAAACGAACCGTAATGCGTTTATGCAGGCCGACAACACCGTCCACGGATTTTTCCTCAATGATAATCGCCGTCCGTATCATATTTTCCAGATAACGGATCCTGCTCTCATTCTGATTTTTATAACGCTTTGCCGCATAATATTCAAAATTTTCACTCAGATCCCCCTGCGCCCTTGCTTCTTTCAGATCCTCAAGTGCCTGCTTTCTGACGACCAGCTTTCTGTGGTCGATTTCCTCCTGCATCTTTCTGATATCGTCTCTTGTCAGTTTATCGTGCACTGCTTTTCTCCTTATTCTATAGTATTTGGACCCAAAAAATGATACACTGATCAGGTACAAATTGCAAATATGCCCGCACAGGGTATTTAAGAATTTATAAAGGAGGCCGCCTGAATGCATCTTGACATCGGAATTACTAATACACAGGATTTTATCGTAAATGAATCTATGCTGGCTGTGAATGTCGGAAGCGGCGAGGTACGCGTACTTGCCACGCCGATTCTGGTTACATCCGCTGAAAACACAGCAGCCGCATCTGTTAAACCTTACCTTGCAGAAGACGAGACAACGGTCGGAACGCATATCAATCTTTCACATTCTGCCGCTACGCCCTGCGGCATGGCATTTCGCGTTGAAACAGAGCTGGCAGCGATCAGCAGCAACGGAAAGATATTAAATTTCATCGTGACAATCTATGACGAATGCGGCCGGATCAGCGAAGGTACACACCAGCGTGCGATTGTCCGCAAAACACGTTTTGAAGAAAAGGCCAATGCTAAGCTTTCCGGAAAATAATGACGAAACCGCGAGTAAAACAATGACTATATGAGGATAGAAATATGACTACACGCAAAAAAGAAAAAGCAGAGACAAAGAAAACAATCTGGGAAAAATCGGACGCGCAGAAGCTGGAGCAGTTCTGCGGGGAATACCGTTCTTTTATCTCTTTGAATAAAACAGAACGTGAATGCGTTTCATTTATGGAGCAGACACTGACTGCATGCGGTGCAAAGGACCTGAACCAGATTATCGCCTCCGGCGGCACCCTGCAGACCGGCGATCTGGTTTATGCCGATATGATGAAAAAAGCGCTTCTGATCTTCCGGATCGGTGCGCGGCCTGTTACTGATGGAATGCGGTTCCTCGGCGCACATATTGACTCGCCCCGGATGGATCTGAAGCAGCATCCTCTTTATGAAAACACCAATCTGGCTCTGTTTGAAACACACTATTACGGCGGCATTAAGAAATATCAGTGGGTCACTCTCCCGCTTGCCCTGCACGGCGTTATTGCCAAAAAAGACGGCACTGTCGTCCCTGTCTGCATCGGGGAAGATCCTGCAGATCCTGTATTTGGCGTCAGCGATTTGCTGATCCATCTCGCCGGAAAACAAATGACGAAGAAAGTAAGCGAAGCAGTTACCGGTGAAAACCTGAATGTTCTGGCCGGCAGCCGGCCTCTCCCGGACTGCGAAGAAAAAGAAGCCGTTAAGGCCAATGTTCTGGCCCTTCTTGCAGAACGCTATGGCATTGATGAAGATGATCTGATTTCTGCCGAAATCGAAGTCGTCCCCGCAGGTCCTGCCCGCGACTACGGGCTTGACCGCAGCATGATTATGGGATACGGACAGGATGACCGTGTTTGTGCATACCCCTCATTCCGTGCAATTCTGGACGAAACAGATACGCAGTATACCAGTGTCTGCCTGCTCACGGATAAAGAGGAAATCGGAAGTGTCGGGGCAACGGGCATGCATTCACGCTTTTTTGAAAATACCGTTGCTGAACTGATGAATGTGCTGGGATGTTACAGTGAACTGAATCTGCGCCGTACACTTGCGCATACAAAGGTTCTCTCTTCGGATGTCAGTGCCGCATTTGACCCAAATTATCCTGACGTCATGGAAAAAAATAACGCCGCATATTTCGGATGCGGCCCCGTCTTTAACAAATATACCGGCTCCCGCGGAAAAAGCGGTTCCAATGATGCAAACGCAGAGTATATTGCCTGGCTTCGCGCCTGCATGGATGACGCAGATATCCGCTATCAGACATCAGAACTGGGCAAGGTTGATGAGGGAGGCGGCGGAACCATCGCCTACATCCTCGCAAACCTCGGTATGGAGGTCATAGATTTCGGCGTTGCTGTTTTGAATATGCATGCGCCGTGGGAAATCACCAGCAAGGCAGATATTTACGAAACATACCTTGCT
>CAZRNI010000048.1:0-11832 GCA_964601425.1 uncultured Eubacterium sp.
TATCAGGATATAGCGCCAGACAGATCCAGGACGTTGCAAACGGAAGAACGAAACAGCCGTATTTCTTCACAGTTGAAGCAATTTTGGAATCACTCGGCCTGAGACTGGCAATCATGGAGGCAGATGAATGAGGCGGGACGAAATCGTGACGCTGCAGGTGATCGCGAAGAATCTGCAGAAATACTGCCTGATGGCGAAGACTTGCAAAGGATGTCCGTTTCATGGTGGACCGTATGGCTGCCGGATCTGCTGGCCGTGCAGGTGGAAGTTGGAAGGAATAAGTGTGAATAAGCGGGAATAAGTGAGAATAAGCGAGAATGAACACAGGAGAAGAAATCAGACGGCAGCGGAAGATCCGCAAAATGAGCATCGAGAAATTATCACTTGAATCAGGCGTCAGCTTCTCAACGATCGCATTCACAGAACAGGGAAGGACGGATCCGAGACTATCGACCGTGATTCGGATGCTGGAGCCGATGGGATTGCATCTGGAAATCACGAACGAAGAATGGAAGCCGTACAACGAAGGTGACGAGATTCCAAACGGGAAATATCTGGTTCAGTGTACTGACGGAGAGATGTATACCGGAGCAATGACAAGCTTCGGCTGGATCTTTGGATATTACATACCTGAGATCGTAGCATACAGACATCTGCCAGAAAGATATAAGGAGTAAAGATATGAGCAAAAAAGATAACGGTTCACATGGCGGGATCGGATTTACAGGCTTACTGACAATTGCGTTCATTGTGCTGAAGCTGACCGGCGTAATCGAATGGTCATGGTTGTGGGTGTTATCGCCGTTGTGGATCGGCGCTTTGGTCGCAGTGATTCTTGTGATTTTATTCGCATGGCTGTTGAAATGAGGTATTTACGGAAAGGGAGCAACATGAGGACGATTGATAAGGACGCCACAATCGAAGCACTGCAACGTGCGGCAAATGCGAACATCGCAGAGCCGGTCGGAAATGGCATCTACAGCTACACTGTTGATTACAAGGGACTTGTTCATGCGGTCAGCATCGTTGAAGATATGCCGGAAGCGCAGCTAGATGCAATTCCTGTGGAGTGGATTCAGAAGTATGCCGATGATTGGCTGGATATCGGATATGCCTACGAAAATCCAATTCAAGGGATGCTAGATGATTGGAGAGGTGAACAGGATGATTCGATTTCAGATTGATTGCCCTATGGCCTCAAAGGTCAGATTCAGGTAATCGAATAAAACAGGGGGGAAGAAGATGAACAACAAAAAGCTGATTAAGCAGATAGCGAAATACGCTATCAGACACAACTGCGAAGTGACACTGCAGGCAAAAGACGAGAAGTCTAACAGTATGTTATTAATCATGGATTCAGAAACAACTGATACCGGCCTGGAATTGTGGGTGGTGCCTAAAGGAGAAGAAAAATGAGTTATACAATCAGGCGTTGGATATCATCGGGTAGCATCCTCTTTGATGATTCCGCGAAAGCGAAAACTGCAGACGAGGCAATTCGGGAAGCCAAACGTCTGGCAGGAGTATGCCGGAGCTTAATCAATGACGATATCAAGCAGAAGATCAAAGAGATGAAAGAGGGAGAAAAGATAATCATCAAACGAAGGTCGTTGAAATTCACAATGCATATAAAGCACTTGAAAAGATAGAAAGGATCAGGAACATGGAAGGAAAAATGAATCAGATTGAAACATTGATTAAAATGCTGGAATCGACAAATGACAAAAACACAAAAGCAGTGATATTACAATCATACATTGCGTCAAATGGGCCGATCCCAGATCTGTATGCGGAGCATGTGAAAAAGGCTTTAGAAACAACAGAACCGGAGAAACATCATGCTAAGAACAATAGTTCTGCTGACATTTAATATCTTCACAATGTGCGTCGCATTCTTCGCCGGCGCGCTATGGGAGAATGAACGAGGAAAGTAACATGAAGCACATGACGATTGCACTGTCACGCTATGGTATCAACATCACCTATAAATGCTTCAAGGGTCCGGGATACGGAAAAGGATGCCCGGATCGCGATGACGGAAGCCACTGCATGAAGTGCAAATTCACTAAAGCAGAGATGTCGGGGTATGATGCGACACGTCTGCTTGAATCATTTGGCAGCAAGATGAGGGAGGGCAGAAGCTGATGAAGTTCGAGAAGGTATCGTTCAGAGAATTCAAGAAACATACAAACTCATACATGCACTGCGGAGCTGACGAATACGATGAGATCGAAATGCCTAAGAGAAGCACAGCCGGATCCGCGGGATATGACATAGCGTCTCCAGTGAACATCACAATTCCGGGAGGATGCGATCGGGTAATTCCAACAGGCCTAAAAGTACAGATCGATGAAGGATGGGCAATGTTCCTGTTTATCAGATCCAGTATGGCGATCAAAAAGGGACTGGTGCTGCAGACGGGTGTATCAGTGATCGACAGCGATTACTATAACAGCGCAGATAACGAAGGACATATTCTTATCGGCGTGCGGAATACATCAACGAGGCCGATCCTGATCACGGCCGGCGAAAGGATAGTACAGGGCGTATTTACGATCTATGGCAAGACAGAAGACGATGATGCAACAGGGCAGCGGTCAGGAGGAATCGGAAGCACGTCATGAAGAAACCGAAGAAACCAAACAACGATAGAAAACAGCTATGCAAGAAGTGCAAGTATCACGGGACGGTAAGCGTGTTTCAAAAGGGTGGGCCATATGAACCGGAAGCAAGGATATGCTGCGATTACATCGGTGCAACTGGACATCCCAGAATCCTGATCTGCGACGATCCGAACTACTGTACAGCATACAAACCTGGCACGCCACTGAGGCACAAAGAACAATATCCGAGAGTGACGAAGAGAACCTGAAGCGAGAGTAATAGCGATGCCGAACGAACGGACAAAGATATCACGAAGAAATAAATACTACTTGCCGGAACATCGAAGGGCAGAGCTGATTCACTACTGCAGGCAGTACGATGACTGGAAGAAGGAACTGAGAAGGCTGCAAGAAGACAGGACGAGGACGCGCGCAGTCGATTACAAGCGGACGCGGGGCAGCGGTACAGGGAACAATCCGACAGAGGCTGCAGCGTTTGCGATCAACAGGATCCAGCGCAGGATCGAGATGGTAGATGAGGCTGCGCGCGAGACAGATCCGGATCTGGCAAAGTATATAATCATGAGCGTAGCGAAGCGTGTGACATTTCAGACACTGCGCAGCAAACACGATATTCCGGTCAGCAAGAACACGTTCACCAGACTGAGACACGAGTTCTTCTGGAGACTGGACAAGAAAAAAGAATAACATAAAAAGTCTGGGATTCGAAGGACAGAATCTCATGATAATATGATATCGGCAAAAAGCGTCGGGAGCGATCCCGGCGCTTTCGTTATATCTGGAAAGCGGTGACGAGAATGAACATTCAGTACACAGAGGAACAGCTGCAGACAGGTAAGCAGATCCGGCAGATGGCAGAGACGTCACCGTATAAGTACAAGGCGTTCTATAAAACGCCGGAGTGGGAACGGAAGCGGCGAGAGATCCTGAAGCGCGATCACAATGCGTGTCAGGAATGCAAGCGCAAGGGCAAGTACAGGAAGGCCGACACAGTCCATCACAAGAAGCACCTGAAGGACTGGCCGGAGTTGGCACTGACGGACAGCAATCTCGAATCTCTTTGCAGAGATTGTCATGAAGAAATTCATCCGGAACGTCACAAAAGAAAAAAAGATTTCTGGACGCCGGAGCGCTGGTAATCCCCCAGGTCAAAAGTTTGAAAAGCGGACGGCCCTCCCCGACCGATGTCCACTCTATCCTAGCGAGGTTTTCGATTTTCACGCGGATTCAGGCGCGCGTGCGCGCGACCTAATGGAAAGGATTCACATAAATATGGCAGCCAAGAAGCGGTCAACGGTCCGAAAAGAGGTCAAAAAGACGCTGCTGGAGCAGCTGAAAAACAAGGGTGCAGACGTCGCGCTATTCATGGATCAGATCGAAGACTACATGGCCATGTGGGACCTGAAGGAGCAGCTGATCGAGGACATCCGGAAGTACGGGATCCGGACGCCGGACGGCAAGGACAACACATCCGCGAAGCAGCTTCCGATTGTGAATCGGCAGATGCTGGCACTCTTGAAAATACTGAGGATTGACACAGAAGGCGTGATCAATGGCGATGAGGACGAGCTATGAGCCGAACATCGATGAATGGATCTACCTGATTACAGGAAATCACATCGAACACTGCAAAGAACAGGAACTGGCTATCAAAAACAACATCATACCGGTACTGGACCGTAAAGATCTGTCTATCGATGCGGACCGGATCCGGAAAGGCCTGAGTCTTCAAAAGTATTTTCCGTTTGATCTTTTGCCCTGGGAAAAATATCAGTTTGCGATTATGTTCGGCGTCTTCTTGAGACAGCCGGATGCACCACAGGACGACATATACTTCCATGTGATCCGCGACATCATAGGCCGCGGCGCCGGCAAGAATGGATTCATCGATTTCTGCGCGCTGTACATGATCAGCCCGTATCACGGGATCCGCGGATACAATGTGGATCTGATCGCAAACGGAGAAGAACAGGCCGGCACATCGATCAAGGATGTGAGCGCGCTTGTGACGGAGCCGGAAATCCCAGCACACAGAAAGGTGCTGGCAGCAAATTTCAAGGGCATGTCCGAGAAGGTGATCGGCAAGAAGATGAACGCGGAGTTCCGGCTGAATACGACGTCCACGAAAAACAAGGACTCGAAGCGAACCGGCTGCGTCATATATGACGAGAAACATCAATATGTCGATACACGCAACATGAACACACTGAAATCCGGCACAGGTAAGATGCCGTGGTGGCGTGAGATCACGATCACGACCGACGGACATGTCAGGGGCGGCGTCCTGGATGACGAGAAACAGCAGAACGAGGTGATTCTGGCGGAATACAATCCAAAGAATAGGACCTTCGTGAACTGGTTTCGGATCGAGGACGAATCCGAATGGAATCAGATCGACAAGCTGGTAAAGGCGAACCCTTCACTTGCAGATCCGTCGTTCTGGTCACTCAGATCCACGATCGAGCAGGAGATCGAGGATATGCCGTTCAAACCGGAATATTATCCGGAGTATCTGGCGAAGCGCTGCAATTTCCCAATCAGCGATCCGCAGTCAGCTGTCGCGGAATGGGAAGATATCACAGCGTGCGACAGGCCTATGGACTTCGAACCGCTTCAGGGAATGCCCTGTGTCGGCGGAGTGGATTATACGAAGACGAATGACTTCTGCGGATGCTACCTGTTGTTCCGGAAGAATGGCAAGATAACAGGATTCCACCATACATTCATCTGCAAGAAATCGAAGGACCTGCCGAATATTCACGCTCCTATCGACAAGTGGGTAAAGGACGGGATCTGCACAATCGTGAACGATGTTGAGGTCCCGCCGGATCTGCCGGCAAAGTGGTTTTCGGATTATGCCATGAAGTACCAGATCATGATGATCGGCATCGATAACTATCGATACACGTGGCTGAACGCAGCATTCCGGAAGATCGGATTCGACGCATTCGACAAGGACAACAAGAGAGTGACACTGGTCCGGCCTTCGGACATCGCGAAGACCAGCGCGCTGATCAACAGCGCATTCCTGAATCACACGATCAGTGGATGGGACCGGATGCTCTGCTGGTACACGAATAACACAAAGAAAATTATCGACTCGAAAGGAAACACATCCTACGGAAAGATCGAACCGAAACTGCGAAAGACAGACGGATTCATGGCCTTCGTGAATGCGATGTGCTGCCTGGACAATCTCCCGGAAAGCGGAGACATGCCGGACATTGACATGTCCGTTGTGACATTTTGAGGAATGAAACATGTCAGTTTTTAAGGACTTCTGGAACTACATACAGAACAAGATGACCGGCACGGGAGAAGTGCGGATCACATCTGAAGAACTGGCCAATCTGGTGGACTCGGAAAAACTGAGCGAACTGCGACTGTATGAATTTGCACTGCATTCCGGTATCAATATCATCGCGAATGCGCTGTCGGCCTGCGAGATCAGAACCTTCGTGAACTGGAAAGAAGAACACGGAGAAGAATACTATCTCTGGAACTATTCGCCACACACAAATTATAACGCAAACGAATTCATGCAGCGTATCGTGTGGAATCTGATATACAGGAACGAATGCCTGGTGGTCGAGACGCCGAAGGGCGAACTGATGGTAGCGGACTCCTATCAGCGCGAAAAATATGCCATGTATCCAGACACTTTCCGGAACGTAACGGTATGTTCTGCGGATGACGACGGAATCATTCATCCGTACACGTTTAACAAGACGTTCAGGATGGACGAGGTTTTGTTTTACAAGTTGTCGAGCAAAAATATCACGGAGCTGCTCCAGTACCTGATGGAGGGATACAACCAGCTTCTAAACACGGCTGTGGACAAGCTTCACAAGTCAGGCGGCGAAAGAGGTGTGCTTACAATAGACGGCAACGCTGCCACGACACAGAACTACGGCATAAAAGAAGACGGGACGCCAAGAACATTCAATGACGTGTTTGCGGAGATGATGAATAAGCGTTTCGCCACGTATTTCAAGAGCCAGAACGCTGTGATGCCGTTGTGGAAAGGTTTCGACTACCAGATCAAAGGCGGAGAAGCATCAAAGAAGTCAACGTCCGAGGTGAAGGACATCACGGATCTGACGGAAGAGATCTACACACGGGTGGCCAATGCGCTGCAGATCCCTCCGCAGCTGCTGCTCGGAACGGCAGCGGACGTCGGCCAGCTGACAAGAAACCTTATCACCTTCGGGATCCGGCCAATCGCGGACGTGATCGAGACGGAAAACAACCGAAAGCGAAACGGGAAGAATGTGTTGAAAGGCACGTACCAGATCATAGATACGACTCGGATCCAGTACACCGACATCTTCGATGCGGCGCAGGGCATCTACAACCTGCTGGGAACTGGAACACTGTCAATCGACGAGATCCGGGAGCTGATCGGCCTGCCGGCGCTCCGGACGGAACGAAGCGCGGCGTACATGATCAGCAAAAATTTCATGGATATGGACGAACTGGACGGAAACGAGCCAAACAATCCCGGCGGAAAAGATCCGCCGCTCAACAATGAATAGCAGAACCGGCGGGATGCCGGAAAATACGGAAGAAAGGAGGGAAAACGCATGAAAAACGGAATGAAATACAGCTTCCGGCAGGAGGCAAATGCATCTGGCGGAAATGTACACAAGCTGTACATATACGATTCGGTCCGTGCGCGAGGAGATTTCGACTGGTACGAATGGAAGTACGAAGAGTCGGAGACATCCGCAAAATACTTCCGCGACAGACTGGACGAGATCCCGAACGGAGAAACGATCGAGCTGCATGTCAATTCAGCTGGCGGAGAGGTAGGCGAAGGTGTAGCAATCTTCAACCTTCTGAAACAAAAGCGGGATGCCGGCAGCACCATCATCGGATATGTTGACGGTATGGCCTACTCGGTAGCGATGGACATCATCATGGCAGCAACAGAGATCCACATGGGACTCGGCACCACGATGTTCCTGCACAATCCGTGGATGTTTGCTTCCGGAAACGCAGAACAGCTCCGCAACTACGCGGATCAGCTTGATGCCCTGGCACTCGCATCGCAGCAGCTGTACCTTGCAAGGTCCGGCGGGAAGATCGAACAGGAAGAACTGGCAGATCTGATGAACCGTGAGACAATGCTCGATCCGGAAAGCTGTCTGAAGTATGGATTCTGCGATATGATCGATGATTTCAAGGCAACAGGCATTGATGACGATCCTGATGATGATCCGGACGATGAAGATCTGATCAATCAGAAAGTCCAGAAACGGTTCGAACAGGAACTGAAAGAAATGCTGTCCCGCCAGCAGGAAATCAATAAGATGCTGCTGGAGATCAAAGTCGGCGTGCAGCCGAAAATGGACAAAACCACAAAACCGACCATGAGCGAAACATTCGCCCAGGCATTAAAGAAAATGGAGGTAAGAAAATGAGAAACAAAGATCTCATCAAACAGGAAAACCAGAAACTGATGCAGGCACTTGCTGATGCACTGCAGAAAAACGACGTCGACGCGGCAGCGGAAGCAATGCAGAATCTGCAGGAGCATGTCTGCAGCGTGATCGAGACTGAGTTCGAACAGTATAAGGATGTCACAGACATGGCAGTGCTGCAGTCCAGAGGACTCAGAACCCTGACATCCGATGAAACAGAGTGGTACCAGAAGTTTATCAATGCGGTAAAGGGCGGTGCGAAACAGGAAATCACAAATTTGACCGGCGCAATGCCGCCGACAATCATCGACCGTGTGATCGAAGACATGAAGAAGGAGCATCCGCTTCTGTCTGCAATCGAGATCCAGAATGCGGGCGGAGCAAAGAAGCTGATCCTGAACGGCGCACAGATGGCATCCAAGCTCGGAAGCTGGGGCGCGATCGGATCTGCAATCACACAGCAGCTGGCTGGCGCGCTCAAACTGATCGACATTACAGATGCGAAATACACCGCATACTTCCTGATCCCAAAGGATTTCGTGAAGTTCAATTTCGGATACGCGCCGATGTGGGTCGACAACTACATCCGACTGATCCTGTCAGAGTCCTGTGCATTCGGCCTTGAGAGAACAATCGTCCTGGGCGATGGTGATGGACAGTTCACAGGTCTGGCATTCGATTTGTCTCAGCAGACACAGGGAAAATATTCCGAGAAGACAGCGGTCGCTCTGAGTGACTGGGATGAATATGCGAACCTGATCGCAGACAATCTTCTGATCGATGGCAATGGAGACTATCGTAACTTCGCAGAAGTGCTGATGGTAGTTAATCCAAAAGACTATGTGAAGAAAATCGGACCGACTATGCGTGCGATCACACCGGCAGGAATCCTGAATAAGATCGACAATGAATTCCCGACAAATGTTGTTACATCTGTTTTCGTAACAGAGGGCACCGCGAAGATCGGTATCGCAAAGAATTACTTCGCAGCGATCAATGGCGGAACATCCGGCATCATCGAGTATTCCGACGAAGCACAGTTCCTGGACGACGTCCGCGTATACACTACAAGAATGTATGGCGCCGGCCGCCCGGTAGACAACACTTCGTTCATCAACGTAAACATTGCAAACCTCGAAAGATATTCTTATCCGGTAAAGGTTCGCGGAACCGTAAAGACTAAAGAACAGGCATGATCGAAGAGGTGGCGTGAATGATAACAGAAGCGATTTATAATATGCTGCTGCGTGCGCTGCACGTCACCTATACGCCGGACGAAGATACCCGGCAGCGAATCCAGGAGGAGGGAGCTGCCGGGATCGCGCTGATCAACAAGTACGGAGATCCGACAGCCGCCTGCACACCGGGGACACGATGCGGGGAGCTCCTGTGCGAATACGTCCGGCGCGCGGAAGCTGGCGCGGCAGAAACATTCCTGCAGGACTTTGGGCAGGATATCAGGGAGCTGAAAAACGAAACTGATGTCCAGGCGTACGCGGAGGCGATGGAATATGCTTAAACCTCAGAAGAGAAAATTCCAGACATATACAGACGGCTGGGGTACGTCGTGGAAGGTATCGGACAGACGCCTGACAGAGGTCCGACAGCAGACGATCCACTATGACGAATACTCCGTCGGCATGTATCGGTACTGGGAGGCATATGTCGCAGGCGCGCAGATCAAGAAGGCGATCCTCGTGCCACTCGAGACACAGATCTGCGAGGGCGATATCTTCGTGGACAGCTCCGGCGAACAGTACGAAGTAAAGCAGGTGGACAGGCGCGACACGCGGCCTGTTTCACTGCTTGTATCACTTGCCGGAAGCACAATCGGCCACAGGAGCAGGAGCAATGGCGGGAATTAAGGTTCGGACAGGAGCGGAGTTTCAGCAAGAGGTCGCAAAATGCCTTACAGAGGCAAAGGACAGGACGTTTGACGCCTTGAAGAATGCGATCGACAAAACTGCGAAGCAGACGGTCGACCAAACAAAACAGAAGTCGCCGGCCAGGACGGGTGTTTATCAGAAAAACTGGGCAGCGAAGAGCGATGAAACAAGCGCGGCACGCGGGGTATACGCTAAAACCGTATACAACAAGAAAAAACCGCAGCTGACACATCTGCTGCAATATGGACACGAAGTTACCGGATACCTGCAGGGGAAGGGCCGGAGCCGGACACGCGAATTCGACCATATCCAGTCTGATGATGTAACAGAGAAAATGCTCACAGAAAATTTTGAAAGCGAAATGGAAAAACAATGACGAGAGAAGAGATCGCGATCGAACTGGATAAACTCGGGATATATTACGATCCAGACCATCCGGACCATATATCAAGAGAGAAGATCGAGGAACTGTCGCCACCATTCATGGAGTGGGGCACGCAGGATAACTATATCAGGGCGGACGGGATCAATTACCTGGTCAGCAAAAGACTGATTGTAAGGATCTACAACGAAGATAACGAAGATCATGTGATCGAGACGCCATCCGGCGCAACCGTGGACGAAGTTATCGAGGAATCGTTTGATAGATATTCCAAAGTTCAGTATTACAACGATGATTTGTCTCTGTATGAGACTAACTACACGATGGAGGTATGAGATATATGTCCAACAAGTATCATTACGACGTCAAGAACTGTCATTACTTTCCGGGAGTGCAGGCGAATGACGGGACCATCTCTTTCGATGCTACGAAAAAACGAAACGAACCCGGCCTGAGATCTATCGAATTCACGCCAACGGGAGACATCCAGAAGATCCGAGCAGACGGCATTGACTACATCGTCCTGTCGTCCAACGAAGGATACGACATCACGGCAAACTTTGTCATAATTTCAGATGAATTCAAGAGAGACTGCCTCGCGGAAGTAAAAGACGAGTCGACCGGCATCCAGTACGAAGATGCAGACGCAGAGTTCGCACCGTTCGCACTGGCAGGCGAATTCAAGGGCGATGCAGAGAACATCCGCTGGATCTTCTACAATGTCAAAGCACAGCGCCCCGGACAGACGGGCGACAACAAAGAAACCATGAAGCAGCCGGATGAAGAGTCTATCACGATGACAGCATCTCCGCTTCCGGTCACGATCGGCGGCGAAGAGAAAAACATTGTAAGGGCCGGTGTCAAAAAATCTGATAATGCGACAACCTGGAACAACTGGTTCGAAGATGTTCAGCTTCCGGGCACAGGCTCCGGATCCAACAGCTGATCCCAAAGGAGAAGTGCATGGAAAAGGTTATCACAATCGAAGAGGGCAGAAGCTATAACTTTAAGGCTTCTGCCTTTTCGCCAATAGCGTATAACAAGTTGTTTCCTGGAAGAGATTTCCTCAGAGACATGGATGCGCTGCGCGATGCAAAAGACGAGATGGACGGCAGCGGCGATTACCTGACGATGGACACATATGAGATGTTCGTGCGGGTCGCATATACACTCGCATGGCAGGGATTTTCCAAAGATCCGAGGCCGACACAGGAACAGAAGGAATTCCGGGACACGTATCCGGATCCGTGGGACTGGATTGATTCATTCAATATGTTCTCGATCTACGAGATCCTGCCGGAAATTCTGGAACTGTGGTACATCGGATCGGCCACGAACGCAACGTCAAAAAAAAACAGAAGAAAACCATCCGCGAAATAATCACAGCGACCTATCTGTTGCGGTGCAAGCAGATGGGTCTTTCTTTTGAGGAACTGGATATCATGGACTACGGCCTCGTGCTAGATATGATGACGGAGAGCATCAACGATTCTGTTGATTATCCGCTGAAGGCAGAG
>CAZRNI010000049.1:0-5620 GCA_964601425.1 uncultured Eubacterium sp.
GTTGGCTCTGGCCTTGTCGTTGCTTCCGGCGCCGCTGTCGGCACTGGCGTTGACTCAGGCGTCGGCTCTGGGGTCGGCAGAACATATACCGGGAGTTCAACTGTATGCAGTTTTTTTTCATCGGTTTCAATGGCCCACCGGATCGTATGAATTCCGCTCTTTGCAGCTGCTGTTAATTGTATTTGCACTTCCTCTGCCTGATAGAGCGCATATCCCTCTGCATCACGATAAACCGTTTCCTGCAGCGGGCGGATGGCAACACGCCTGTCTTCGTTCTTTTTTTCCGCAGCTTTTGCCGTATCATTCCGCATGTTCAGACAACAGCAAAGCAGTATAGCGATAATTCCTGTCACCGTTAGGACTCTTATAGATGTGATACTTCTCCTTCTCTTTCTTCTCTTTCCCCTCACTTCTTATCCCCTCCATATCGTTCCGTCTTCCTTCTCCCTTAATATTTGTAAAACGCAATCTTTGATCGCGCGCGAGCTGCGCGGCGCACTTTGTGCGCCTTCCATTGCGCAACTCTGCGATATCTGCGCTCCGCTTCGGTCGGCGCAGAAACAGACGTCCACTGGACGTCATGCGCCACCGGAGGCTCATTCTTCCCATACCAGCCTGATCTGTTCTTTAAACGTCTCACAATCTTTTTCCAGTTTCTCCTGCTCTTCCAGCAAATCCGCCCGAAATGTCTCAACAGAACAAACCGTTTCTGAAATCCGGCAAATCGCACCTTCTACGGACTCTGCATCTATATCTGCCGCATAGAATGCATATCGCCAGGTATTTAAAAATTCAGCCATTTCCCGCAGTGTTGTCAGACAGACAGCAGCCCGGTCTTCGCCCGCATAATGCTGCAAAACCAAAAGTAATTCTCCAATTGCCTCCAGCATTTTGTTCAGCGTCTCCCGGTCCGGCTCCTGCATCCGCACAGAAGATCCGGTATAAGTTTTATAAAAGGTGCAGATTTTATTCAGACAGGCCGCATCAGCGGCTTCTTCCGCATCTTCTTCGAACCCTGCTTTTTCCCCGGCATTTGCTTTCCATTCCGCAAAAAACGGTTCTGCCCGCAGGATTCCCTCCCGCACGCTCCCGTCTCCCCCCTGAAACCTGAAAAAATACAGTCTGCCGATGCGGCACAGTGTCTCATTCCACAGATCCGGGTCAGCTGACAGCCCTTCCCTGCTCTGATGAAACTGTTCCAAAAGCTGCCTGCTCTCCTGTTCGCCAAATTCCATCTCTGTCTCATATAGTTCCAAAAGCCGGAGAAATCCCTCACTGCTCTCCGGCTGCAGTTCAATTGCCTCAATGTAGGAACGCTCCTTTTCATCTGCCTCACGTGTGCGATCCGGTTCCAGTTTTGCCGCATAAATCTCTTCCTCTGTAAATTCACGTACTGCACGCCGGAAAATTGCAATTCCGGAAATCAACAATACCAGCGATATAACCACGGCAGAAAGAATCTGCTTCCGGATCTGACGCCTGTGCTGCAAAACAGCAGGGCGCACCGGCTGCAGCAGATCGCGCATCAATTCTCTGCAATCCCTGTAACGCGCCGCGGGATTGTTCCGGGTACATTTGCGTATGATTTCCTGCAGGCCGGGAGAACACTGTACAATTCCATCCGGAAATTGCAGACTTTTCCCCTGGTTCAACTGACGAAATGCGTTGCTGCGCGGATCCAGGCCGGTAAGCAGCGTATACAGTGTCATACCAAAAGCATACACATCTGTACGGACACTGAAGATCCCGTCCTGCAGCTGCTCCGGAGCCGCAAAGCCCGGGGTGCCTGCGCGTACCTGTCGGAACGTCTGCCCCATCCTCGTGCACGTTTCCTGTCCCGGCGCCTCAAAATCTCCATTTTTCTCCGCCCCTGTCGCCGCAATACCGAAATCAATCAGATAAAGGCGTCCGGATTCGCTGCAGATTACATTCGCCGGCTTCAGATCACCGTAGTAAACGGGCGGTTCCATCTTATGCAGATAAGAAAGCATGTCACACAGCTGACGCGCCCGGGAAATCACCTCTTTTTCACTTCCGGGGCCCTTCTCCTGCAGCAGCTCTTCCAGTGTCCTGCCCTCTATGTAATCCATTACGATGCATGTGCATGCTTCCTCATGATACAGATCCACAATGCGCGGAAATCCCGGATGGTTCAGCCTCTTTAGAAGCATTGCCTCAGACAGAATCTGTTTTTCCTTCCATTTTTCCTGAGCGGTTACACCTTTCCTGACTACCTTCACCGCCCATACACACTGCAGTACCATATCTTCTGCCAGATAAACGACAGACATTCCGCCGGATCCGATTGTTTTTATAATCTTGTATTTGTTACCTGCAGCGCTTCCTTCCTGCATTTAGATCTCCAACCTTTTCGCATTATGTATATTGATTATGGAAACAATTATATATTCCATTTTAGCTTATGTCAATCGAAAAGAAGTTTCGCCGTTATCTTTGATGCAAAATGAGGTCATAAACTATTTGAAGAACGTTTTCATTTTGTTAACATTTATTCCATTCTGCGTGCATAATTCATTTTTATACTAAGATCATCAAATAAAACAGATAAGACATTACCGAAACATTGTTTTTCTTTTTCATATACCGATTTAGATCGGGTTCTCCTTCCTAAAAAAAGAAACTTCCAAACGGAAGTTTCTTTTTTTGTTATGCTTTCTATTCTTGTTAAGTCTTCACAGCCGCGCTGCACTCATTTTTCACGGCCTTACACTTTTTTTGATTGCATCATAGATCTCAGAAAGCGGCAGACCACTTTCCCGCGCCAATGCAGCGGCGCTTTCATATTCCGGATAATACTTTTCGTTTCCGCAATAACTGCAGACTTTGACACGGGCATTTCCGTAAGGCGTCTCCACCTCCCTGATTTCCCGCGCCAGCACAGTCCGGTCCATGCGGATCCGCCGGATCCCGATGCTGGTCGATTCTGTAAAAATCAAATCCTCCATATCCCGGATTTTGTCCTCTGTACAGATTACCTGCAGCTGCCAGGCCGGCCGGTTTTTCTTCATATAGACCGGGAGATAATGTGCATCTCTGGCGCCCGCCTCCATAAGGCGTTCCAGAAGGTATCCCAGAATCTCCCCGCTGCAGTCATCAATATCCGTTTCCAGTTTGTAAATATTTTCCGTACTGTCTTTGCCCTGCATTTCTGTCACGTCCAGCAGCATTGCACGCAGATAATTGGTTCGCTCGTAATCCCGCTTGCCGGCACCAAGCCCTACGCCCCGCACGCCAAACTGCTTCGGAAGTGCTTTTTCTGTCACAAGCGCAGCTGCGATGGCCGCGCCGGTCGGCGTAATAAATTCGCCATGTACTTCCGGATGTATTGTTATCTGAAGCGGACTGTCCGCAAGAATATTTGCCACCGCCGGCACCGGAATCGGAAGCACGCCATGTGCGCACCGGATTGTACCGGATCCCTCAAACAGCGGAGAAACACAGACACCATCGACATGCAGGTTATCAAAACACACTGCAGCCGTCACTATGTCCACGATCGAATCGACTGCCCCGACCTCGTGAAAATGTACGCTCTCCACGGTCGCTCCGTGAGCTTTTGCTTCCGCATGCGCGAGGATAACAAATATTTTGTCGGCAAGTTCACGCGCTGTCTCTGTCATATCGACAACAGCAAGAATTTCCCGGACGTCCTGCAGATTTCTGTGAACATGGCTGCCATGGGTATGATGATCGTGACTGTGGGCACCGCTGTGGTCGTGATTGTGGGCTTCGCCGTGGTCGTGATCGTGGGCTTCGCTGTGGCCGTGATCGTGGGCTTCGCCGTGGTCGTGATCGTGGACTTCGCCGTGGTCGTGATCGTGGGCTTCGCCGTGATCATGATCATGCCCATGATCCCCGTATTCGCAGCCATGATCGTGTCCATGCCATTCATGGTCATGCCCGTGATGATGGCCTTCTGCGTCGTGTCTCTCCCCGAACAGATATTCCATGTCAGCGTCATGATTGTCCAGTTCAGCATCCAGCACAACCTTAAAATCACAGCATTCGATTGCCTGCTTTTCCACGCGTGAGATCTCTGTACGAAAGCCGCCAGACGGGATGCTGTCCAGCGCGCGCTGCAGCACATCTCTGTCTGCACCGAGATCAATCATAGCCGCCGCAAACATATCTCCGCTGATTCCGGAAGCGCAGTCCAGATACAGGATCTGTTTCTTCTTTGTATCTACCATATTAGATTTACCATTTCCTTATTGTTCCGTGTAAATGGCGTTATATATCTCCGCGGGAGATTATACTCGCCACTTCGTCTGATTTAAACGCACCGCTTTTAGCGGCAGGGACTGATTCACTTCATTCATCTGCCTGCCCAACTGCCAGGCGGTTGATCTGCGCTGCCATATAGCCGGCGCCATACCCATTGTCAATATTAACAACCGCCACGCCGTTCGCACAGGAATTGATCATGGTCAGCAAGGCTGACAGACCGTGCATGCTGGCTCCGTACCCCACAGATGTCGGAACGGCTATTACCGGGTTGCGCACCAGACCGCCGATCACACTGGCCAGTGCACCCTCCATCCCGGCGACAGCCACTACAACATTTGCAGTCTGTATCTCTTCTGCATGAGAAAGGAGTCTGTGCAGACCGCTGACGCCCACATCGAAAATCCGGTCTACATTTGCCCCGAAAAATTCAGCGGTTCTGGCCGCCTCTTCCGCCACCGGTATATCAGCAGTTCCTGCCGTGCAGACCGCGATGCTCCCAACACGTGTTTTTCCCTCCGCCTCCAGCTGCAATATACCCGAAACAGTATCATATTGAATCTCCGGGAGACCTTCTTTAACCAGTTCATATTGATGCGGCGTCGCTCTGGTTCCCATCACTTCGCCGTTTTTCTCATACAGTTTTTTAAAAATAGAAACAATATACTCATCCGGCTTGCCGCTGCAGTACACCACCTCCGGAAATCCGGACCGGATCTGCCGGTGTGTATCGAGCTTTGCGTAGCCAAGATCTTCAATCGGCTTACGGGCAAACCGTGCCTCCGCTTCCTCGATTGAAATTGTACCTTCTCTGACCTGTCGTAATATTTCTCTCGTGTCCATATTTTCTCCGGTATCCTTATCACTAACGTTTATACTTTCTTTAGTCTAATCTGCTTTTGGCAAAATGACAAGTTTCCGGCGTATTTTTTATGACGCCATATGAAATTGACTTTACTGTACTGCAGTGATTGCTTTTTCGACCTGTTCTGTGGTACAGTAAAGGGCAGAAATCCGGCACAATGAGGAACATGCAAAAATCAGCAATACGATACGAAGAGGTAATGACTATGAAGCCATATGCTGAATTAACTAAAGACGAACTGGAAGTCTTAATTAAGGAGCTTAAAAAAGAATACAGCGACTATCAGGCGCTCGGTCTTTCACTTGACATGAGCCGCGGCAAGCCGTGCAAAGAACAGCTGGATCTGTCCATGGGTATTATGGATGCACTTTATTCTTCTGCAGATCTGTACTGCGAGGACGGAACCGACTGCCGCAATTACGGCACGCTGACCGGTATTCCGGAGGCAAAGGTCCTGCTCGGCGATATGATGGAGAACAATCCGGACGACATCATTATCTACGGAAACTC
>CAZRNI010000049.1:5630-11711 GCA_964601425.1 uncultured Eubacterium sp.
CATGTACGACACCGTGTCCCGTGCTTACACACACGGAATTATGGGAAATACCCCCTGGTGCAAGCTGGATCGCGTGAAATTTCTGTGCCCGTCTCCCGGTTATGACCGTCATTTTGCGATCACCGAATATTTCGGCATTGAGATGATTCCGGTCGCAATGACCCCGGAAGGTCCTGACATGGACACAGTCGAGCGCATGGTCCGTGAAGATGAGACGATTAAAGGTATCTGGTGTGTACCGAAGTACTCCAATCCGCAGGGTTATTCCTATTCGGATGCGACAGTCCGCCGTTTCGCCCGCCTGGATCCGGCAGCGAAGGACTTCCGGATTTTCTGGGACAATGCTTACGGCATGCATCATCTGTACGATACCCATCAGGATCATCTGATCGAAATTCTTGCAGAATGTAAGCGTGCAGGCAATCCTGATCTTGTTTACAAATTTGCGTCGACATCCAAGATTACCTTCCCGGGCAGCGGTATTGCTTCCCTTGCGACATCTCCGAACAACATGAAGGATATTATGGCGCAGATGAAGATTCAGACAATCGGCCACGATAAGGTCAACCAGCTGCGTCACGTCCGGTTCTTCGAAGACATCCACGGCATGGTCGAGCACATGAAGAAACATGCAGATGTTATCCGCCCGAAATTTGAGATGGTCGAGAAGATTCTGGAGGAAAATCTGGGAGGACTCGGCATCGCAACCTGGACCAAGCCAAACGGCGGATACTTCATCGGCTTCGATACTCTGCCGGGCTGTGCGAAAAAAGTTGTCAGCCGTGCGAAAAAAGCCGGCGTTATCATGACAAAGGCCGGCGCAACCTGGCCATACGGCAAGGATCCGTGGGATACCAACATCCGGATCGCTCCGACTTATCCATCCAAAAATGATCTCGAGATCGCAGCAAAGCTTTTCACCCTCTGCGTGAAACTGGTAAGTGCAGAGAAGCTGTATAAGGAGATGGATTGATCCTTTCCAGGATATTCAGGTGCCAAGCAAAAACAGGCAGCAGATACGAGTGTATCTGCTGCCTGTTATATTTGCTTTATTGTTTGTACCAGCTGTCTGTGCTTATTATGCCTTATTCAGCCGTTGGTCAGATAGACGTGGGCGCTGGTGACGCCGAGTGCTTCGCACATTGCATGTTCGTTGACGAAGACGTCGATGCGTTTGCCCTTGATCGCGCCGCCGCAATCCTCTGCCGTGAAAACGTGACCGCCGATGATAACCTTCGTTCCGTACGGAATGATGGACGGGTCAACTGCAATCGTGCGGCCCTGGATCAGCGGTGCACCGGTTGCTGAATGTCCTGCATAGCTGCCGTTGCATTCTGTACACGGGCAATAATAGGTGATCCGGAATTCACCAAGGTCTTTTCCGTACATTTCTTTGGTTGCATTCTGCGCACCAATATCTGCACTGAAATCAACAACCTCTTCGCGGGTATCTTCCAGAACGCGGGTCGCCCACACTGCATCGGATGCAAGCACATGGCCAAACGTAATACCATGGCTCTCATTCATCGCTTCGATGGTCTGGCCGTCTCCTGCGTAGATTACTACATGATATACCACGCCGTCTTCTGCGTAGAAGATCAGATCTCCCGGCTGAGCTTCGTCTACCGGAATCTGCATGCCGTACTGTGACTGCTCGCCTGATGTGCGCGGCAGATTATAACCGTACTGTGCGTAAATACTCTGGACAAATCCGGAGCAATCCGCACCGTTGGTCAGACTCGTGCCGCCCCACACATATGGATTTCCGACAAACTCTGATGCATAGGAAATAAGGGATTCACGCACCTTGCCGCCCGGTGTACCCGGAAACGGCGATGTCTGCGTGTAATACACTGCCTTGTTTTCTTCCGGAGCGATATTCTGCTCCGCAATTGCAAAAGAGTCTTCTCCTTTTTCTGTTACTTCGTAATAAACCGGATACTTTTCTTTGTCCACGCCGGCAAGCGGATCCTCTTCTTTATCGAGGCCTGCCGTCAGGGATGTGGCTTCGATTGTATCGGTATCTGCATCTGTATTTGTTTCGGCATCTGAAGTCTGATTTGCTTCTGATCCGGCGGCATTCCCGTCCGCAGTCTGCTTTTCTTCCTCTGCCGTGCTGTTTCCCGCGTCCGCATTCGCCTGCGTCTTATCAGAATCTGCGGTCTGATCCGATCCGGTCAGTTTCTGGTCCGCCTTCGCCGGCTCCACGCCGTTTTCCTTCTGCAGTTCGATGTCCGAAGCCGGTTTATCATCTGTCGTTACCAGCTCCACTTCCATCTCTGGCGCTTTATCAGCATCGGCGTCTTCTGTTTGTTCTCTGACAATGTCTTCGATTTCCTCTGTCCCGGCCGACGCCAGTTCACTGGCTCTGACTGCATCCAGTTCTTCCTGTTCCAGTGTATCATTCAGATAAGATGTTTCATCTTTCTCAAGATATTCATTTTTTACAAATCCGCGTACATCACCGGACTCGACATATACCCACTCACTGTCGCGGTCAGCAACGATATAGCAGAGTGCGCCCTTCGGCAATACGCCGATCGCACGGCTGTCCGCATTCTTTTCCTCACGGATGCTGACACGGTCATTTGCAAATGCATAATCCTTCTGGATCAATGTCTTCTCAGCAGTTGCACGCATCCAGGTAAATGCTTTGTTTTCACCAGGTGCAACTTCTTCCTTTGCCATCGGGATATCTGCAGAAAGGACAGAGACCAGTTCGCCTGTCGCAGGATCTTCCTTCCACTCCAGATCCGCTTCCAGAATCTCCTGTGCGCGCCGTCCGGAATACAGATCCTCATCCTTAACAAAACCGCGCACGCCATTGGACTCGACATAAACCCAGCTCGTCTCTGCCTTTGATTCTCCTGCTCTGTCACTGTTCGTATCTGCAGCCTTTGCGTCATCTGATGTTTCCACTTCAACCGTGATAGAATCATCGGATTTCGCTTCATTCGCTGTGCCCGCACCTGCGGCTGCTGCACCAGCCATACCTGCAGCTGTGCTGCCTGCCTCTGATTCTCCGTAACCGGCCGGATTTTCGTCTACACCCGGTCCTTCCTCCGCATGATCCTTCAGCACATAGCAAAGTCCATGCTTCGGAAGCGTTCCGATTACCTTTGCTTCCGCATCCATGTCTTCAAGGATCGCCGTTTTATCTTCTTTTGCAAACGCGTATTTACGATTGACCGACCAGAAGCGGAAGTTTTCAATGATCACCGGCGCATGCACAATCTGCTGTCCTGCAACCAGCTGCTCATTTGTCAGTTTTTCCTCTTCTTCCTCTGTCTCCTCCTGCTTTTCCGGCTCTGTCGTTTCTTCCTCAATGATGATCACTTCATCTGAAGACTCCTCGGCGGAGGGTGTCAGCAGCAAAGACGGATCCGGTGTAATCTCCGGCGTCGCCTCCGGTGTCGCTTCAGGCGTCACTTCCGGCGTAGTTTCCGGTGTCACATCGGGCGTTGCGGACGGCGTCGGATCTGCCGGTACAGCAGGATCCGCTGCCGGCGTCTCAGTGCCTCCTGCTCCCTGTCCGTTGTCATCCTTTCCTGTCTCTGTCTGTGTAGTTCCGCTGTTCTGTCCTGCCTCCCCTGCCGAAGAACTGCTTACACTCCCATCCGCTGCCGGATCAGCAAAAACTGCCGCCGGCTGCGAAAGCAGCATTCCGGCCGCCAAAAAGCCGGCCATCCATTTTTTCCATTCCTGTTGTTTCATGTCTCCCCTTTAATAGCCCCTGTAAAATATGCTGAAATTTAATAGATATGTAAACTAACCGCAATATTATACGTAGTCATAATATCACTTTTAAAAAGATTTGTCATCAGTCTTTTTACATAAATTCCAGATAATTTGCGGAAATTCTCCGCCATTGATACTTTTTCAGATCAACTACCCCGTCCGGGCAGGGTATCCCATCCGCTTCCAGCAGATCTATCTGACGATTTTTGCCGCCAAATGCAAAGGCTGATGAAACTTCTCCCCTTCGATTCACCACCCGGTAGCACGGAATTCCCTCCGGATCCGGATTTACATGCAGCGCGAAACCGACCACACGCGCCCAGCGCTTATTGCCCGCAAGCGCAGCCACCTGCCCATAGGTCGCCACTGTACCGCGCGGGATCTGGCGCACGACATCGTAAATTAAGTTGAATGTGTTTCCGGAATCCTTCATAGTTCAAGTCCCACCCTGCGGTGAGTCAATGGGGCCGTTTCTCCTTGACTCACCAATTGTTTTCTCCGTCTGGTATTTACTGTCCGGACAGCTAAAACTATACGCGAGGAGAGACTTTTAATGCCTTTTCCCCTCTAGGTTCACTGATCCGAGCCACTAAAGCGAGAATGCCAGAACACAATTATATGCTAAATTGTGACTCTGACACCTGCTAATGGCCGCTATAATTCTGGCCGGGAACAACAATTATATGCTTTTCCCGGCCAGATACGTATCTGGTTGTCTCGCTTCTTACCCGCGATAATAATTAATCAGGCATCCCTTCGTAATGATCTCCCTCTCATCATCGGTCAGGTCGCCGAGCCGCATCGTAAAGGCTTCCATCCGATCACCTACGCGATAAGCTGTGATCTCATCTGTCTTGTTTTCAACAGCTGCGCGGATACCCGGTATAAAGAGATAATCTCCGTTTGCAAACGGCAGCTCGCCTTCCGGAATCAGGAACGGCAGCATGCCCCAGTTAATCAGATTGGAGCGATAGCGCTTTGTCGCATATTCATTTGCAATATTGGCCCAGCCGCCCAGTACCTTCTGGCAGGAAGCTGCCTGCTCGCGCGCAGATCCGTCGCCCGGCTTTACTGCAAAGATAGTGGATCCGATGCCGATTACGCCTTCTGTTCCGTCTGCAGCACCGGACGCGATTTTTTCAATGTCATCCTGCAGCGCCGGGAATGCCTGCTCCAACACATCCAGAACCGGTGCGATCTCCGGAAGCACATCTTCAGGTGCCTCGCCGGCCTCAATCGCACGCTCTGCCTTTTGTACTTCCTTTGCGCGTCCGACGTATGCCGGGTCCTTTCTGGAAAGCGCAAACTCAGAGAGACGCAGCGGATTGGAGCGGTAAGAGGATGTTTCTCCGGACGGAATCAGTTCATCTGTTGTCGTGACCGGATCATGAATCTCTGATACCACTTTGAGGATCATGTTTTCCGGAAGTTTTGCCATTACCGGCCAGTCCTTGATATTCGGACCAAACTTCACTGCGACAGACGGGTCTGCCACGCCCTTGCTGTCAAAGACGCGATTCGCATAGATTTCTTTATCAAAATGATAAACCGGACGTCTGTATTCACCGGCATATTCGGTTGCCGGCGTCAGGAAGCCCTGGTTTACCGCAGTTGCCGCGATCGAGCGGGCATCCATCAGTGCAACAGAGGAAATCTGTCCTTCCTGAATCTTAGAGCCTTCGCGATTCGGGAAATTACGGGTGGAATGACGAATGGAGAATGCATTGTGTGCCGGTGTGTCGCCCGCGCCGAAGCACGGTCCGCAGAACGCGGTCTTGACGACCGTTCCGGTGCGGATCAGATCCGCGAGCACGCCATTCTTCGCAAGCTCCATATAAATCGGAGTGCTGGCCGGGTAGACGCTCATAGTGAAATCATCTGCGCCGATGAAATGGCCGCGCAGAATATCCGCAGCATCGCAGATATTCTCAAATCCGCCGCCTGCGCAGCCCGCGATTATTCCCTGGTCTACCAGCAGCTTTCCGTCGTGTACTTTATCCTTCAGCGTATACGGAATCTTACCGTCCAGAGAGACCTGTGCGCGTTTCTCGACGTCGTCCAGGATATCCATCAGATTGGCATTCACTTCCTCAATGGTATAAGCATTGCTCGGATGGAACGGCATTGCGATCATCGGCCTGATTTCTGAGAGATCCAGCTCAATCATGCCGTCGTAATATGCGATCTCACCCGGGTTCAGTTCTTTGTATTCATCGACACGACCATGTGTCTCATAAAATTTCTTTACTTCGTCGTCAGTGCGCCAGATGGATGACAGACATGTCGTCTCTGTTGTCATGACATCTACACCGATCCGGAAATCTGTGCTCAGGGAAGCAACGC
>CAZRNI010000050.1:0-10660 GCA_964601425.1 uncultured Eubacterium sp.
AAGCGGTTAAGACATCGCCCTTTCACGGCGGTAACACGGGTTCGATTCCCGTCGGGGTCATTTATAAAAATCCCAGAAAGCTTGTTAAGAACAGGCTTTTTGGGATTTTTTGTGCTTCAAATTATTAATAGTTCGCTTCTGTATTGTTGGATATGTGTTTGACCCGGACTGATAATCTATAATCACAAAAGAAAAACACACATGACAATTGAAATATAAATGGAGAGAATTATGAATAGAAAAATTATGATTATGGTTATGGTATTATCACTGACCACAGCGATAACCGCATGCGGTGTCTCAACCGCGAATCAGAAACCCGCCGCTCAGACCTTTTTATCAGCACAGGAGGTGACGGAAGAAGATAACTTGCCTGACGCAGAAGAAGCGACTGCAAAAAACGTAAATGATACATATTACAATGATATGGACGGCAAACAGATCAAGGCGACAGATTTACGTGACATTGATTATAAAACTGCATCCTCAGATAATACAAAGCAAGACAAGGAAATCAAATCATATACAGCAAGAGGAATCGTATCAGATATTGCCGACAATATGATTGTGCTGCGTATCGACTCTGCTCATGCATATATGTTCACCCGTGACATCAGTACGAAAATCACAGGCATATCCGATCGTGTAGAAATAGATGATGACGTTATTGTCACATACACAGCTGAACCTGGAAACACAGCCTGCGCATACGGAATTGAGGTGGTAAGAAAAGCGGATCATGAGAGATACAGCCTGACGGGCAAGATCGAGAAAGCTGACGACACATTCCTTCAGATCAGCGCGGGAAATGCGATGTACACTTTTACCATGGATGACAACACGATTGTATTCGGTGATCGTCTTGCTCCAGGGAACGAGGCAGTGGTCATATTTGTAAACAAGCTGGATCAGAAACCTCTGGCGATCTCTGTGTCCTGTACAGAAAAAGATACACCGAAGAAGGCCCAGAAGGCTGCCGTAAAAAAAGAAAAAGCAACACCGAAGAAAAAAGCTAAAGTACAGAAGGCAGAAGCAGAGAAACCGGTACAGGCAAGCACACCTGAAACACCGATTCAGGAAGTCCGGCAGAACACAGAATCTGCAGAAAAAGAGCAGATGCAGGTCGAAATAGTGGTGGATCAAAATAAGGAAGAACCAGAGAAGAATATTGATCAGGAAATCACCAATGCCCCGGAAGAGTCGACCAATGATCCGGAAGATCCGGCAAACAACCCGGAAGATCCTGGCAACAACCCGGAAGATCCCGGCAACAACCCGGAAGATCCGGCAAACAACCCGGAAGATCCTGGCAACAATCCGGAAGATCCGGCCAATGATCCGGAAGAAGATCCGACCGATATCCCGGAAGAGCCGACCAATGAACCGACAGAAGAGCCGCCTGTAACAGAAGAACCGGTCGTGACAGATGAACCTGTTGTCACAGAGCAGCCGGAGCAGGAAGAAACGATAGAGCAGCCGCAGGAAGAGCAGAAGGTCGAGAAAACCGGAACAATCACCGCCTGGAACAATGGAAAATCATGCACCATTCAATTTGATGACGGTGAAACAATGAAGCTTGCACTGACGCCTGACACTTCAATCGCAGGCGGGTACTCTCCGGAGGTAAATGATATCGTAACCGTCAGTTTTAACAAATCCGATGGCAGTGCATTAAAAATCCAACTTCTTGAGCGTCCCGAAAAAGAAGAAGCCGCTCCGGAGGAAGCGGAGGAATAAAAAAAGATGAAGCGTCAGCCATAACGGTGAAAGACTCCATCAGGTCCATAGGACCTGGTGGAGTCTTTTGCTCGGACAGAGAGACACAACGTACAGATACCAATTGTGTTATTTCAGAGGAGTTCCCCGATTGCTTTCAGCAGCTGGTCGTTTTGCTCCGGCAGCATGAAACAAAACCGGAAATACCGGTTTGAGAGGAACGGAAACGTGGAACAATTACGGATCATCAATCCTTTTCGGATGCAGTGATCAAAGAGCTGATCGGCATCTACGTCCTTCTTTAAAATCTTTACCAGCATGAAATTGGCAGAGGGTTCGTATGGCTGAACGGAGGGCCACGCATCCAGAAGATGATACATGCGGGTTCGCTCACCGGAGATTAAGGAACGGGTTTCCCTGATGTAGTTGTCATCCTGAAACATGAGCTGCCCGGCAATGTCAGCCAGGGAAGTGATGGTCCATGGGTTTTGCCGGATGCTGATCTGTCTGGCCAGATCGCGGTTGCCGGTAACAGCGTATCCGAGACGAAGTCCGGGCGCAGCAAAAAATTTGGAAGTGCCGCGCAGCACCAGAAGATTCGTATAATAACGTGTCAGCGGTACGGAAGTTATTTTGCTGACGTCATCGGCAAATTCTACATAGGTCTCATCTACAAGAACAAAGATTCCATGCTGAAGTGCTGCGTCAAGAATCTGACGCATCTCATCATTCGTAATCGCTGAAGACGTCGGATTATTGGGATTGCACAAAACCACAAGATCCAGATCATCTGTAAGATGGCTGCAGAAGTCTTTGACATTCATTCGGAAATTTTGTTCTTCGCGCAGCGGATAGTAGCGTGTCTGGCCGCCCTGCAGAGAAACTTCACGTTCATATTCTGAATAGGTGGGACCTAGAATCAGTGCATGTTTGGGCGTGATGACACTGATGGTGAGGGAAATCAGCTCAGTAGAGCCGTTTCCGACGATGACAGAATCCGTATTGATGCCGCAGTAGCTGCCGATACATTCCCGCAGCTTCTTGTAGTTACGGTCCGGATAGGACGTGATAGCGTCCAGATGTGCTGCAAGCTGTTCGCGTAATTCCCGGGAAATTCCGAGCGGATTGATATTTGCAGAGTAGCTTGTAATATCTTCTTTGCGAATATGATAAATGGACTCGATCTCTTCCAGATCACTGCCATGAAAATGATCTTTATGGTTGAGCATAATAGCCTCCGTGGTGTATACTGAAACTTGGATGTTTATGTGTAAATGATAAATATACATATAAATGTGCTGCTTGATTATCATAAAACATAAATAGAAGAATCGTCAAGTTACATGGAACGTGTACGAATCTGGTGTACACGAGAGGGCTTGGATTATATGCAAAACGGAGTAAAGGAAAACATATATCGGGCAGAAATGCAGCCGATGCTGGTTAAATCCGCGGAAAGCTGCAGGATCATTCTCGTCCCGGGTGAAAAATATACACAGAAACTGACTGTTTCCGCACAGGACGGACGGAAAGTAATCGGAATTGTTACCTCTGATCACCGCCGCATACTGCTCTCGGAAAACGAACTTTCGGGAAATGTCTGCGAAATGATGCTCGGTATCGATACCAAGGGTCTGCGCGAAGGTGATCATATAGACGGAGCAGTTATTTTTATCACAAATCTCGGGGAAGACACGATACCGGTTCATGTAGAGATTGTCAGAGAAAAGAAAAGACAGCAGGAGAAAGAACCGCGCAATCTCGAAGAGTTTGCGGAGATCTGCGAGAGAAGTCTTCGGGAAGGCTTCCGGATTTATACAGGAAGTCATTTTTCTGACTTGCTGAGCGGAACTGATGCCAAATACCGCACACTTTACGCGGGAATGTCGAAAAACCCTGTGACATATCAGCACATGGAGGAATTTCTTGTCGCTGCAGGGCGGAAAGAGCCGCTTTTGTTTTCCATCGACAGAGAGGAAGCTGTCTTTTTGCATTTACAGCACTCTGAGAGAAGTACGCTCTATTTATATAAGAACACATGGGGATACGGGCAGCTGGATGTCACTGTACAGGGTGATTTTATCCACGTTTTGAAACGTCAGATAATGACGGACGAATTTGTAGGCAAGGTTTTTTCGCTTGATTTTATAGTCGATTACGAAAAGCTCGGGCTTGGCATACGTCATGGAAGCATTACGATTCACGGACTGCATCAGACGTTTGTATTCAGAATTACGGCAACCGTTCTTCCGGAGGAAGATTTGATTCCGGATCACAGAGCCGGAAAGAAAATGGTTTCTCTTGTTCGCAGCAGACTTGCAGAACAGCAGGGGCGGATTGAAACAGAATCATTTTTGGAAACGGCAGAAAAGCAGATCAAGGAACTGCAGGAACTGGAGCCGGACAAACCGGCACACCTGCTGGCAGAAGCTGCACTTGCATTGCGGCAGGATAACAGAACGAGGGTCATGGAATGTCTCTGGCCCATGAAGGAAGGCGAAAAGAAACTCGGATCAAACCAGGAAAAGGCTGTTTATTTGTATCTGGCAAAAGCAGTGGGACTGCTGCCTGAAGAAAATCGAAGCATTCTGCAGCGGCTGAAGACTTACTATCAGGAGGAGCCGGATAGTTTTCTGCTTCTGACTCTGATGATGCGTGAGAGTACGGCAGAGGATGGTCCGGAGAAGCATCTCGAACGACTTCAGCTTTGTTACGAAGCAGGATGCAACAGTCCGTTCCTTTTTCAGGCGGCCTGGGATCTGATTGCTGCAGATGAGCGTCTGCTGCGCCGGATTTCTCCGTTCATTATGCGAATCCTGATGTTTGCAGCACGGTATGACTTGCTGACAGGTTCGCATCTCACTCGGATTGCATTCCTTTCGCATAATGTAAAACGATTCTCGCGGCGGATTTATGATCTGCTTGCAGCAGGCTGGGAGAAGTATCCTTCTGACGAAATACTGGAAGCAGTGACATCCATGCTTACAAAAGGTCAGCCGGTACAGCCGCAGTATCATAAATGGTATGCCCGGGCGGTCGCACGGGATCTTCGGATTACCAACCTGTACGAATATTACATCGATACGATTACGGAGGATCCGGAAGAGGGTCTGCCGCTTCCGGTTCTGCTTTATTTTTCATCCAATGACACATTAAGCGATAAACGCAGGGCGTTTCTCTATGCAAGTATCATCCGGCACAGGGATCAGATGCCGGAGTTTTACCAGATGTATCTGGGAAAAATGCATTCATTTGCAGAACTGGCACTCGAACGCGGACTCATTAATGAGGATTTTGTTCTGTTATACAGGACATTTTTCGCAAAACCGGAGGATGGAAGAACCGCCGCACTAATGGCAGGCGTTCTCTTTGACCGGCGATTTGTGTGCAGCAGCCCGGAGGTCCAGAATCTGTATGTTTGCTACGAAGGCATTCAGCAGGAGTATTGCTTTCCGGTGATCGACGGTGCAGCCTATCCTGCAATTTTTACGCAGGATGCGGCACTGGTATTTGAGGACCGCAGCAGAAGGCGGTTCTGCACAGGAGTGGAATACGAACTGACACCGTTGTTCGAAGTGGAGGAAACAGCAAAAGCGTCGCTTCAGCAAAATGTGCGGCATGACGGACTGTTATATTATGGATGCGGTGCGCATGCCCATGAAATGAGGATCCGGGAAGGAAACCTCAATATGTACCGCCTCGCAGCAGAGAATCCTGCATTTACAGAGCGGTATCGTCAGAGCATTCGAAGGAAACTGTTGGATTATTATCTCGGACAGCCGGATAATTTCGGGCGGATCGAGTTTGTCGATCAGATGGATCCTGTGCGCTATGCGATGGCAGATAAAGCGGGAACGATTTCGCTGCTGGTAGAGGAAGGCAGGTACGAAGAAGCCTTTACACTGCTTACTGAATACGGATATGAGCGTGTCGGTGAAGGCGACCTGCTTCAGATTGCCAGCCGCATGATTATGCGGCATGACCACGCATATGATGAGGAGCTTCTGTATCTGACGCTCCGCGTCTATGGAAGCGGAAAATATGACGACAATATGCTGGTCTACCTGCGGGAGTACTATGACGGACCGGTGCGTGAGCTGTCCGGCCTCTGGAAAAAACTGTCCGGGTTCCAGCTGGAAACCGTACATTTATCAGAGAAAATACTAAAGCAGTCTGTTTTTGCAAGGGTATTCCCGCGTTATGAAGATGAGATCCTGACTGATTATATTCGCGCACGCGGAAGTATGAAGATAGCAGCGGCATATCTGGCACACGCATCCCGTGCATTTCTGACAGAAGACAGGAAGATGCCGGAGCCTCTGTTTGCCTGTACAGAACTGCTGCTGGATCAGGAGTATCCGCTCAGCACAGGGGTAAAAATCAGCCTGTTGAAATATTATTCCACGTTATCCGTGCTTTCGGAGAAGCAGCAGAAGCATGCAGAAGCACTGCTTGCGGAACTGGTCGGCCGCGGGATACGCTTTGGTTTTTACCAGAAGCTGCCGCCGCAGCTTACAGAGCGGTATCAGATTGCTGACAGGATATTTATTGAGGAAAAGATGAAAGCCGGCGCGCAGGTTACCATTCATTACAGGCTGCAGGAAGGTACAATGGTTCCCGGTGAATGGATTCATGAGCCGATGCGGGAAATGTACCATGGACTATATGTAAAAGAATTGCTTCTGTTTTACGGTGAGACGCTGACCTATTATGTCAGTGAGACGGGAAAAGGCACAGAACCGACCGGAAAGGAGCAGCAGATCACAATTACCAGTACAGAAATGAGCGGCGAGACACGCTACGCCATGCTGAATCGGATGCTTAAGGCGCGGGCAGACGGCGATGACGCCGGATACATCAGTGAACTCAATGCTTATTTGCTGCGCGATGCAAGCGTCAATGAGCTGCTTCCGATTATAGAATCGTAGGGCAAATGAGGAGATTGCATGAGTAAAAGAAAATGGATCATCGGGATTGATTTGAATATGAAAAATCCGGAGGTCGCCTACTTTGAGACAGGAACGCGCACAAGCGGCGTGATGCCGATGAAGATCGGTAATTCGCGTGTCAATCTGACCGAACTGTTTGAAAAAGCAGATCATATTTCTGAAAAAGCAGCTGCAAGAACCATTGCAGATATTCTCAAGGAGGTCTTTAAGACCTTCGGGATAGAAGAAATCAGCCGTGAAATAACTGGGATAATGGTTACCGTACCGGAGTTATCAAAGCAGATGGTCGGGCTGATCCGGCACGTCTACGATATGCTGGGGATTGCAAGAAGTCAGTCATATATGCAGGATTATAAAGAAAGCCTGTTTTATTATATGGCTTATCAGAAAAAAGAACTGTGGAATCGCAATGTAGCATTGTTCTGTTTTCAGCCGGATCGTGTGACCTGCTCCAGGCTTTCTATGAATCAGGTGGCCAGACCGCGTACTGCCCGCGTAACCGAACTTGGCGGCATGGAATTGCCGGAAGATCCTGCAGAGCGAGATGCACGCTTTCACGGATTTGCATCGAAACTGCTGAAAAATGAGTTGTATTCCAGTATTTTTATCACAGGCGAAGGGTTTGATGTCAAGTGGGCGATTCAGTCCAGACGCCTGTTGGGTCAGGGCGGAAGAAAGGTTTATACAGAAGAACATCTATTTGCGCGCGGCTCCTGCAATGCCGTCAGGGAGAAAGTAGATGAAAGGCGTATTTCAGGTGTAATATATCTGGGGGAATCGCTGGTACAGTATAATATAGGCATGAATCTCCTTGTGAGAGAAAAACTGTCATATTACCCGCTGATCACGGCCGGAGTTCACTGGTACAATGCTGTCTGTGACTGTGAGTTCTTTCTGGGAGATGATCCGGCGCTCACTTTTGTGCTCAGTTCCATGGAAAACGGCGGGCGATATCTGAGCACAATGAAGTTGGAGGGACTTCCGGAACGGCCGCCGCGGACAACCCGGCTGCGTCTTCATATGGAGTATGAAGAACAGGATAAATGCATCATTACTGTAGAAGATCTGGGATTTGGTGACCTTTTCCCGGCAACAGGAAAGATCTGGCGTGAGACATTAGGGGTCGCGCGCGCACCGCGAGGCACAAGTGCCACACGCACCGCGCACGGAAGTGAGGAGATAGAATGAGCGAATGCATGTTATGCCAGTCACGGAGGGCAGAGCAGCCGTTTCTCATAGAGCCTGTGGGACTGCGTATCTGGTCGATTGAAGAATTGCTGTATTTTATCAGTGAGAACCTGCCGCTGACAGATGAGGATCTGCTAAATACAAAACTGGTTGACTGGATCAAAGAAGAATTGCATATGCGGCGCCTCGCGGGAATTCTCGGTCAAATTCTTACGAAGCCGTTTTCGGTGCGGGAATTTGTGCTGCCGATTTATCACGAAACCGGGTATCCGGGTGAGACGTCAATGCGGAAGACATTAAATGCGATGGATGATTTCAATGCGCTCCCGACACCGGTTCGACTGAAGAAAAAAGCTGATTTGCTGGTTCATCACACACGCTATCTGCGGGCGATCGAAACATATCAGTCGGTATTGGATTATCAGCAGTCGTCGCATTTGGGAACACAATTTACAGGTGTAATTTATAATAATATCGGCTGCGTCTATGCGAAGCTCTTCCAGATGGAAGAAGCGTGCAGCTGTCTGAAGGAGAGTTATCGTCTCCTGCACACAAATGACACGCTCAGGAGATATTTGTATGCGGTTTATCTGAAGGACGGACGCGAAGTTTTTTTACAGGAAGCAAAAACACTGAATATTGATCCGGCGTCACAGCGGGAGATGGAGAAAAGGATTTCTTCCATCGAAGCCGGAGCACATCCCGAACATCCGGACCAGGCGCTTGCTGCGTGGGTGCATGCCTATCACAGAAGTACGGGATGTTAAACAGAAAATTAATAATCCGAGGTACATGATATGGAGAATATCGACAAAATACGGGAGGTTATTTCATATCTCAGCAAAGCGCGGAAGTTGACCGATTTGCTAAATCCGGAGGGACTTCCCGGCGGTGCAGAGATGGCGAAAATTGCTTCGCAGATTGTCGCTGTGGCTGCGGTGATTGCACTGATCCTGTCATTGCTGCAGTGCTTCTTCGGGTATAAAATGCTGCGTTTCTGGGTGGCGCTGATCGGATTTGTGATCGGCTTTACTGCCGGCTCCGGCATTCTGGCAAACATTATGGAAGAACCATCGCGTGTTTTGATTGTTCTGGTTGGAATAACGGCCGGTGCGATGCTTGGCATTCTGGCATTTAAATTGTATGTTGTCGGTGTGTTTATTTACTGCGGTCTGATGGGTGTTGCTGTTGTCGCCCTGCTCCCCTTCAGGGAGAATGATACAATGCAGACAGCCATGGTGGTGCTGGCAGTGATTGTGTTTATCGCAGCAGGCGTTCTCGCAGTGATTTTTCAGCGATATGTGATTGTAATCGTCTCTGCAGTGGCCGGCGGCATCCATGCGGCCGGAGCACTTTCACTTCTGGTTCCGGAGCTGTCAAGCAGCCGTATGACAGCGGCGGCGGCAGTTGTCCTGATGATTCTGGGAGCGGCGGTTCAGCTGCTGACGACACGTGACCGCAAGAAAAAGGCGAGGAGAAAAGAATAGAATGAGCCGGTCTCTGTTTCGGAGGACTTATGCAGTATATTTGCGTTCAGGCGCATTTTTTGATATAATCCCGCCGTTGAGTAAAATAAAGAATATACTAGGATAGGAATCAGGTTTTGATGACAGAAGGATACTTACGCTGCTACGCAGACATTTCGATCGAAAACATACGTCATAATCTGTGCGAAGCCCGGAAGAGAATTCCGGAGGAGACGAAGCTTCTGGTTGTTCTGAAGGCAAACGCTTATGGACATGGTGTTGAAGCGGTCGCCAAAGGGATACAGGACATGGCAGATTATTATGCGGTTGCAACAGTGAATGAGGCGCTGGAGCTGCGGGAGGATGGAATTACACTGCCAATCCTGATCCTTGGTTATGCATCGCCCGGAGAATATGCGGCACTGATCTGCCATAATATTACGGCGACCATATACAGGGAAGAAGATGCCAGAATTCTGTCGGAAACGGCTGTGCGTCTGGGAATGGATGCACATGTTCACGCGGCAGCGGATACGGGGATGACGCGGATCGGATTTCATACAGATGCCTCCGGTGCTGATGCGATTGCCGGAATTGCCGCACTGCCGGGGATCAGACTTGAAGGATTGTTTACTCATTTTTCCTGTGCGGATCAACAGGACCAGAGTTATACAATGCAGCAGATCGCACGTTATGAAAACCTTGTGCAGCTGCTTGAAAAACGGGGGGTCACGATTCCGATACGGCACGTATGCAACAGTGCCGGCATTATGGAGCTGGAGGACTGCCGCTATGAGATGGTTCGCGCCGGTATTATTACCTATGGAATCTATCCGTCTGAAGAGGTGACCAAAGAGAATCTTGACCTGCGCCCGGCCCTTTCGTGGCACGCGCATGTAATTCATCTGCAGGAGGTACCGGCCGGTGTGGGTGTCAGTTACGGTGCCACATATGTGACAGAGCGGCCAGTTACCAGAATTGCGACGGTATCCGCCGGCTACGCGGACGGATACCCCCGGGCACTGTCATCCAGAGGCAATGTACTGATCAGAGGAAGACGCGCGCCAATCCTCGGACGTGTCTGCATGGATCAGATGATGGTGGACGTGACAGATATTCCGGATGTACAGATTGAGGATGTTGTCACGCTGATCGGGCACGATGGTGATGCGTATATTTCGGTAGAGGAAGTAGCAGATCCTGCAGGACGCTTTAACTATGAGATGCTCTGCGATATTTCGCCGCGTGTAACCCGGCGGTATATATAATCGACAGTTGTTTCATCTGATTTGGAAGTAACTCCGTCTCATACAGAAAAAAGAAAGGAATATAATATGACCG
>CAZRNI010000050.1:10696-11709 GCA_964601425.1 uncultured Eubacterium sp.
CAGGGCCGCTATGCAAGCCGCGAGATGCAGCAGATTTTCTCGGAGGACATGAAATTCAGTACATGGCGCCGCCTGTGGATTGCGCTGGCAGAGACAGAACAGGCACTTGGACTGAATATCACAGACGAGCAGATTGAAGAAATGCGTGCCCATGTAACAGATATCAATTATGACGTTGCGCGTGCACGTGAGAAAGAAGTGCGTCATGATGTAATGTCACATGTTTACGCGTTTGGTGTGCAGTGCCCGAAGGCAAAAGGAATCATTCATCTCGGTGCCACTTCCTGCTATGTCGGCGATAATACGGACTTGATTGTGATGCGCGAAGCACTGAAACTGGTTCGCAAGAAACTGATCAATGTGATCGCCCGGATTGCTGATTTTGCGGAAGCGCAGAAAGATCAACCGACGCTTGCTTTTACGCATTTCCAGCCGGCGCAGCCGACAACTGTCGGAAAGAGGGCCTCCCTCTGGCTGCAGGAATTTGCCATGGATCTTGAAGATCTGGAATATGTGACCGGCACTTTAAAGCTGCTTGGATCCAAGGGGACGACCGGAACACAGGCAAGTTTTCTGGAACTGTTCGAAGGTGATCAGGATAAGGTTGATCAGATTGATCCGATGATCGCAGAGAAGATGGGATTTGATGCATGCTATCCGGTATCCGGTCAGACGTATTCACGTAAAGTAGATACAAGAGTTATGAATATTCTGGCAGGAATTGCAGCGAGTGCACATAAGTTTTCCAATGATATCAGACTGCTGCAGCATCTCAAGGAGGTAGAAGAACCGTTCGAGAAGAGTCAGATCGGATCGTCAGCAATGGCTTACAAACGTAATCCGATGCGCTCGGAGCGGATTGCTTCCCTGTCACGTTATGTAATTAAACCGGCCATCCTGCTGGAGGCCGCCATGGGTGATGCCGCCCGGGAGGCCTTCGCCCCCGACCCCCGCTACACCATCGCCCTCACCAAGAACACCGCCACCCCCGAAAGCACCGCCCACGACACCAG
>CAZRNI010000051.1:0-2016 GCA_964601425.1 uncultured Eubacterium sp.
CGCTGTGGATGTCCGGGACGAGGATATATCCGCCTCTTCCTGAATCTGGCAACTGGAAATGAGTATTATGGAAGGATGGGTAAGAAGTATGATTAACCCCGCATTTGAGAAGGAAACATTCAAGAAGGAACTGAAGGAGGCGCTGAAAGTTCTCTCCAGAAAGACCCTGGAGGATGCGACCCCGCATCAGATTTACCAGGCGGTCTGCTATGTTGTCAAAGATGTCATTATTGATAACTGGATGAAGACGCAGAAGGAAATGGACCGTTCGGATCCGAAGATTGTTTACTACATGTCCATGGAATTTCTGACAGGACGTTACCTTGGAAATAACCTGCTGGATCTGACTGCGTATCAGGAAGTCAAGAAGGCACTTGAAGAGCTGAATATTGACCTGAATGCGATTGAGGACGAGGAGCGCGATCCGGCGCTCGGCAACGGCGGTCTGGGAAGACTGGCAGCCTGCTTTATGGATTCTCTCTCAACACTCGGTTACGCGGCATATGGCTGCGGCATTCGCTATCACTACGGCATGTTCCGTCAGAAGATCGAAGACGGCCGCCAGGTAGAGGAGCCGGATAACTGGCTGTCAGACGGAAGCTATCCGTTTGAGCTGAAGCGTCCGGAGTATGCAAAGGAGATCAAGTTCGGCGGATATGTCACATCAACCTATGATGAAAAGACAGGCCGCAGCTTCTTCAAGCAGGAAGGCTATCAGTCCGTTCTTGCAGTTCCGTATGATCTGCCGATCCTCGGCTATGACAACAACGTCGTAAATACACTGCGTATCTGGGATGCAGAGGCAATCAATGACTTCGAACTTGCATCCTTTGATAAAGGTGATGATTACAAGGCAGTCGAGCAGGAGAATCTTGCGCGCACAATCTGCAGCGTTCCGTATCCGAATGACAACCATATGTCCGGTAAAGAGCTGCGCCTAAAACAGCAGTATTTCTTTGTCTCTGCAACACTGCAGGCGGCAACTGCAAAATACATGCGCATGCATAAGGATATTCACAAACTGTATGAGAAGGTTACCTTCCATATGAACGATACCCATCCGACACTGGCAGTTGCAGAGCTGATGCGTCTGCTGCTGGATGAGTACAACCTGACATGGGAAGAAGCATGGGCAGTCACTACGAAGTGCTGTGCATACACCAACCATACCATCATGTCCGAGGCGCTCGAGAAATGGCCGCTGGAGCTGTTCTCACGCCTGCTTCCGCGTATTTACCAGATCGTCGAAGAGATCAACCGCCGCTTCTGCTATCAGATCCGCGAGCATTATCCGCAGAACAGCGAAGAGAAGATCCGCTCCATGGCAGTTGTCTACGACGGCATGGTCCGCATGGCAAATCTGGCGATCGTCGGCGGTTATTCTGTCAACGGTGTTGCCGCACTGCACACAGAGATTCTGAAACAGCGCGAGCTGCGTGATTTCTATGAGATGATGCCGGAGAAATTCTCCAACAAGACAAACGGTATCACACAGCGCCGCTTCCTGCTGCACGGCAATCCGCTTCTGGCTGACTGGGTGACTGCTCATATTGGTAAAGATTGGATTACAGACCTTTCCAAGAATGAAGGCCTCGCCATTTATGCAGACGACAAGAAGGCACAGGCTGAGTTCATGAACATCAAGTATCAGAACAAGGTCCGCCTTGCAAACTATATCCTGGAGCACAACGGCATCGAAGTAAATCCGCGCTCCATCTTTGACGTACAGGTTAAGCGTCTGCATGAGTATAAGCGTCAGCTTCTGAATATCATGCATGTAATGTATCTGTACAACCAGATCAAAGAGCATCCGGAGATGAACTTCTATCCGCGTACCTTCATTTTCGGCGCAAAGGCAAGTGCCGGATACAAGCGCGCGAAAGATATCATCAAGCTGATCAACAACGTCGGCGATGTGATCAACAATGACGCTTCCATCAACGGCAAAATCAAGGTTGTCTTCATTGAGGACTATCGTGTCAGCAACGCGGAGTGGATCTTTGCGGCGGCAGATGT
>CAZRNI010000051.1:2026-11339 GCA_964601425.1 uncultured Eubacterium sp.
CACAGCCAGCAAGGAAGCTTCCGGTACCGGCAACATGAAGTTCATGCTGAACGGCGCCCTGACAATGGGTACGCTCGATGGCGCAAACGTCGAGATCGTCGAAGAAGTCGGTGAAGAAAATGCATTTATCTTCGGCCTGACTGCTGAGCAGGTCATGAACTACGAGAAGAACGGCGGATACGATCCGATGCACTACTTCAACAATGATCCGGATATCCGTCAGGTCATGATGCAGATGGTCAGCGGTATGTATTCCAACGGGGATATGGAGATGTTCCGTGATCTCTACAATTCTCTGCTGCAGCGTCAGGGAAGTGATCCGGCAGACCGGTACTTTATTCTGGCAGACTTCAAGTCCTATGCGGATGCACAGAAGAAGGTTGAAGAGAAGTATCAGGATGAGGCTGCATGGGCAAGGAGCGCAATCCTGAACACTGCAAAGGCAGGAAAGTTCAGCTCCGACAGAACCATTCAGGATTACGTAGATGATATCTGGAAACTGGAGAAGATTACGGTTAAGTAAGTAGTTATTTAACGGATTGATGTCGATTTCATATTCCATCGCTGACACGCTTCCGCTCGCTCAGCCTCGCAGCGGTGCTAAACTCCCGCTTCGCGGATCGCTAAGCACCGGTCTACGCTCCGCTTCGGTCCGTGCTAAACGAACGTCCACTGGACGTTCAGCACTGGTCTTCGGACGGTCAGCTCATGGAATTATGAAATCTCCATTGAAAAGATAAAGGTATGGATTCAGGGGTTAGCACGAAATTCAGGCGGCCGGCGTAAGCCGGCGGCAGGAGGGGTAAAGCGTATGGATAAGGCCGAATATCAGGCAAAGCTTGAAGAACTTACCTCGTATGTGAGGGACAGGGACTATGAGAGTGCGCTTTCAATTGTCAATGAAATTGACTGGAAGCGTGTGAAGAGTGTGCAGACGCTGAGTATGGTTGCGGATGTCTATGAGGCAAACCGGCAGTATGATGATGCGAAGCGTATTTTGCAGATTTCACTTGAGCGTTCTCCGGGGAGCCGTACTGTCCTGGCACATTTGACGGAGGTCAGCATCCGTCTCGGTGAAATACAGGATGCGGAAGATTATTATGAGCGGTTTTCGAAAGTGGCCGGTAATGATAATGCGCAGTACCTGCTTCATTACAAGCTGCTGAAGGCAAAACGCGCGCCTCTTGAAGAGCAGATTGCCGTGCTGCGGGAATACCGTGAACTGGAATATACAGAAGAGTGGGCGTTTGAACTCGCTTCGCTGTATGCAAAGGCAGGGGATGAGAAGCGATGCGTGGAGGAATGCGACGATATGATCCTCTGGTTCGGTACGGGCAAATATGTTTTGCGCGCACTTGAGCTGAAGATGAAATACGATGGTCTGACGCCTGCGCAGCGGAAACTCTATAATGAAGAGATTTCACGGGATTCGCAGACGGTTACTCCGCAGATCAGCGAGCCGTATCAGGTGCAGAAAAAGACGGCGTCTGCAGAGCCTGATGATGAGCAGAGCGAGATGAAGGGGAAACTCAGGGAAAGCTTTCAGGAGGTTTTTCAGGGAATCCGCAGGGAACCACCCAGAGAAGAAGCGCATGTGGTTAAAACGGACAACACCATGCCGCTGGAGGAACTTCATATTTCTGAACTCGAGCCGGAACATGCCAGTGTAACGGTTTCAGAAGATGAAGTGTCTGCGGAGACAATTGTCTCCGTGCCGGATCCGAAACCTGAAAAAAAGGCAGAAGAGCAGGAGCCTGAGGAGGAAAAAGTCTGGACCGATCTCGGTCTGGCCCGCAGAAAGACTGAGGAAGAAATTGCTGCAGAAAAGGTTGCGCAGTTTGACCTGGATTCACTTCTGGCTGAGACGGCCGGCGCATTTTCACAGGAGATATCATCCGGAGCGTATGAAAAGACAACGGACGAAGATTTCCTGAATCATATCCCTGAGCTGGAGACAGAAGAGGAGCTGGCGGTTATGGAAGATCTGCCGGTAAAAGACATCAGCCGGGAGGCGCCGGAATTGTCCGGTGCAGCAGCTGAAGTGTTGTCGGCAGCAGAGACCGGGCTTCAATCTGATCTGCCGGCCGAACCGGCTTCAGTTTCGCCGGTTGAAATGACAGAAAAAGCAGAAGAACCGGTTCCGGCAGAGCTGCCGCATACAGAGCCGGAAATGCCGGAAGAACTTTCGGATAATATGCCGGATGAATTTTCGGGAGAATCTGTCAAAGGGGCGCAGGAAGCAGCTGAGGAAACTGTCGAAGAGGCAGGAGCAGCTGATACAGATGAAGAACCGGAAGAAGCACCCGAATCAGTTGTGGGCGGATTTATCAAACGTCTGTTTGGCAGAGGCTCCAAAGCGCCGGAAGCTGTAAGACAGGAAAGACCTGAAACGGCGGATGAAAAGCCGGATGCGGATGACGCACCGGATGTGCTGCCTGAGCAAGCCGCCGAAGCTGCCGCTGCAGAAGAATTGATTTCGTCCGGGGCAGCCAAAGCAGCTGACAAAACAGCAGAGACACAAGCGAAAACAGACGAAAGCACCAGTGAATTCACTAATACAGATGCGATGGAAGTGGATGATATTATGGTAAAAGAATCAGATGAAGTCGTAACAACACAGAAAACAGCTGCACAGGACCAGGGAACAGGAACAGCCCCGGTAAAACAGCGCAGTGCGTTTGCGGAAAGTATCCGCCTTGCTGTAGAGGCCAGAGAAGCAGAGCGTAAAATGCACATGGCGGAAGAAGAAAAACGCCGTCAGGAAGCAGAGCGTCTTGCAAAAGAGGAAGCAGAGCGTCAGGCAAAGGAAGACGCTGAGCGTCTTGCACGTGAAGCACGTGAGCGTGTTGAGCGCGAGGCGGCGGAGCGTCAGCGTCGTGAAGAAGAAGTCCGCAGAGCCAGAGCAGAAGCAGAGCGTGCAGCCCGTGAAGCAGAGCGTCTTGCACAGGAGGAAGCAGAACGCCGCGCCCGCGAAGAGGAAGAGCGCCAGGCGCGTGAAGAAGCGGAACGTGCGGAACGCGAAGAGAAAGAGCGCCTCGCAAGAGAAGAGGCGGAACGGCAGGCGCAGGAAGAAGCAGAACGTCTCGCAAAAGAGGAGGCAGAGCGTGCCGCGCGAGAGGAAGCAGAACGCGCAGCCAAAGCAGAAGCGGAGCGCGCAGCCCGCGAAGAAGCAGAACGCGCAGCCAAAGCAGAAGCGGAGCGCGCAGCCCGCGAAGAGGCGGAACGCGCAGCCAAAGCAGAAGCAGAGCGCGCAGCCCGTGAAGAGGCGGAACGTGCAGCCAAAGCAGAAGCAGAGCGCGCAGCCCGTGAAGCGGAAGAAATTGCCGCAGAAGAAGCTGCAGATGAGGCGGAAGAATTTACACTTGATCGGGACGATCTGCAGGCGATTAAAGACGAGATCGACGCAGAAAAGGATCAGGAAGTGCAGGAAGCACCGGTATTCGAGGAAGTTACGCCTGCAGAAGAAGCAGCACTTGCAGAGGCGATCGCTGCGTTCGATCAGCAAAACGGAACAGAAGCGGCGGAACCGTCCGCTGTGTTCAGCGTAACAGAGATTACAGACGCTGAAGAACAGCCGTTTGAAGAAGTACAGCCGTATGAAGAAGTACAGCCGTATGAAGAAGTACAGCCGTTTGAAGAAGAACAGGCATTTGCAGAGGAACAGCCGGTTATAGAAGAAGTGCCAGCCGAAGCAGAACAATCCGCGCCGACGCAGAAAAAACCGCTTTACAATGAAGAACTGGAAGTTCCGGATCCGGAGCCGACAGAAAAAGAAAAACTGTCACATTCCAGAACACTGGATCTGAGCAAGGTCGGTGAAAATACTGTGCCGGTATCTCTGGACGAGATCATTTCCAGCGAGACGCCGGAGGAGCGCAGAATCAGGATTCTGCACAATGAAGAGCAGCTGCGCATGAATGACGAGCAGCGCAGGATTTTCACATACTTTGCACGTATTCCGGGAATGGATCATCAGATTTTGAGCGCGATGAGCGCTGTTTACCAGCATGCAGATGAAAAGACATCTGCGCATGGCAACCTTGCCATCATGGGCGCACAGGGAAGCGGAAAGTCAAAGCTTGCGCAGAATATGATCTCCGCTATGTGTCTTGATCTGGGTATGGAAGCTGCCAAGATCGCGCGTGTGACAGGATATGTATTAAACAAAAAAGACCCGGCGGAGATTGTTCGCAAGATGGCCGGCGGCTTCCTGATCGTAGAAGAATGCAGCGAGATGGAAGACGAGACGGTTGAGAAGCTCGGACAGGCAATGGATTTCCGGACAGACCGCATGATCCTGATTCTGGAGGACGAAAAATCTGCTATGCGCGGATTCCTCCGTAAACATCCGGAGTTTTCAAAACGTATAGAAAAAGTCATCTCGATTCCGATTTTCACCAACGATGAACTGATTTCATTTGCGCGGACTTATGCGGAAGAAAACGGATGCCGGCTGGATGATATGGCAGTGCTTGCATTGTATACAATCATCGGCAACGATCAGTCCTATGAATCGCCAATGACGATTTCCAAGGTTAAAACAATGGTAGACGAAGCCATTACGCAGGCCAGAAAAGGACCGAAGCGCAGCCGCAGAGGACGCCGCAAAGGAAAAGAAGATAATCTTCTCGTTATTCAGGAAAAGGATTTTGAGACCAATTGAAAAATGAACCATGGCTTTTAAAGCCGCAGAAAACAAAAGAAATACTGCAGCGGTACGGCATCCGGATGCAGAAAAAATTCGGACAGAATTTTCTGATTGATGCGCATGTACCTGAAAAAATAGTTGCGGCAGCAGATATTACCGGGACCGATTTCGTACTTGAAATCGGTCCCGGAATTGGTACGCTGACGCAATATTTATGTTATGCCGCAGGCAGCGTGGCTGCTGTTGAGATCGACCGGCATCTTCTGCCTGTTCTGGAAGAGACCCTCGGAGCCTGGGATAACGTTGAGGTGATCAGCGGAGATGTCATGAAACTGGATCTTCGCACACTGATCGCCGAAAAAGCAGCGGAACTAAGACAGAAGACAGCAGGCTCACAGCCGGAAAAAGCCGAAGGGCAAAAAGAAGCAGACGGTCTGCAGAAAGATGTCTCTGTCAAAGTTGTCGCCAATCTTCCGTACTACATCACGACGCCGATTCTGATGAAGCTGCTGGAGGAAGAACTTCCCATTGACTCGATCACGGTTATGATTCAGAAGGAAGTGGCAGAAAGGATGCAGGCTGCTCCCGGTACGGCAGCATACGGCGCACTCTCTCTTGCGGTACAGTATTATGCGGTACCGGAGCTGTCGGCCATTGTACCGCCGAATTGCTTTGTGCCGCGCCCCAACGTGGACAGCGCAGTCATTCATCTGTCAAAAAGGACGCCGGAAGCGCGCGTTGAAGTACAGGATGCGAAGAAAATGTTCGCGATTATCCGTGCAGCATTCTCACAGCGTCGGAAGACGCTGGTAAACGCACTGCGGAATGCGGCTGATTTGCGGAAACCAGACGGCTCGTCCTACACACGGGAGGAAGCAGAACGTGCATTGACTGCATGCGGGCTGCCGCTGACGATCCGGGGAGAGGCGCTCGGTCTGGAAGAATTCGCAAAAATATCAGATATATTATAGAATCCGGGATTTCTGCGTCAGCCTGATCTTTGCTTACGTAATCGGGCAGATATCACGGATTGTTCACAGGTTGTGTGTATAGTGGGGTTGTCCGGGAACGACTTGATACGAGCGTTGGACGAACATGCAATCGGAGTTTGCGGCTGAATTATTTTCAAAAGGGGAGGAAAATAAATTATGAAAAGAAACAAATTCATTTGTACACACCGGAAGTGGACGGCACTGCTGCTGGCAATGCTGATGATAACAGCCCTGTTTGCAATGCCGGTTTCTGCATCGGCGGCAGTAGAAGAAGGGCAGACATTCGTCTCATTTGGTGAGGATCTCAGTCCAGAAGGACGCGCAGAAGTGCTCCGGCTGTTTGGAATGACAGAAGCGGATCTTGACAACTGCACGGTCATGTCAGTCAGCAGCCAGGAAGAACACGAGATGTTTGACAGCTATCTTCCGCAGGATGTAATCGGAAATGTTTCAAAATCCAGTTCCATGATTACGACCAGGGAAGAGGGACACGGAATTCAGGTGCGGACTGAAAACATCACCTGGTGCACCGTTTCCATGTACCAGAATGCACTGGCGACTGCGGGAATCAAAGACGCTGATGTCGTCATTGCATCACCCGGCGGCGCGACAGGAAGCTCTGCACTGCTCGGCGTAACCAAAGCATACAGTGAGATTACAGGCGAATCTCTGAAAGCAGAGAGCCTTGATGCTGCCGCAGAAGAATTGATCTTGACCGGTGAGGTCGGAGATGAGATCGGTGATCAGGACAAGGCAGCACAGCTGATCGCATCGGTCAAAGAGGCCGTCGCTTCCAAGAGTCTGGATGCGGAAGAAATCGAGCAGGTAATTGACGAGGCAGCGGAACAGCTGGATATTGATCCGTCCACCATCAACAAAGAAGACATCTCAGGGCTGATGGAAAAGATCGATGATCTGGACCTCGATTCCAAGAGCCTGCGGGAACAGGCCGGTGAGGTGTATGATAAGCTGAAGGAAAACGGCGTAGATCTCGGCATTTCAAAAGAAGAGGCACTGAACTGGTTCCAGAAAATCATAAAGTGGTTCCGGGATATGTGGAGCCGGTATGTCGGTTAAATGAAATATGTGGGCCGCCGGGTGACGGCGGCCCTTTTTGCTACGCCGGAAAAGTTTCAGATAATTATACAATTAGTGTTGACTATTGCTGGAGAACAGAGATAATATAACAATAACAAAAATAATTACTATTATTGCATAAGGAGATGCGGATGGCTCTGAAGTACAGCAGACAGCGTGAATCAATCGCAGCGAATCTGATGCACCGGACGGATCATCCGACAGCGGATATGGTTTATGCTGATATCCGAAAAGTTTTCCCGAATATCAGCCTTGGAACTGTATACCGCAATCTTGCACTTCTCTCTGATCTTGGTGAGATCCGGAAGTTTTCCGGGGAAGGCGGCGTCGATCGCTATGACTGGAAGACAGAACCGCACAATCATTTCACCTGCAGAAAATGCGGCTGTGTCATAGATATGGACGGGCAGGAGATCAGCAGACTCAGGGAGCAGGCGGATGCGGCGTTTGACGGAAGAATTGAGGACTGCAGCATCATGTTTTACGGTGTATGTGCCGGTTGTCTGGCAGAGGAGACCGGAGCGTGAGAGCTCAAAGTGCAATTCAGATCCGGAAGGTAGTAATTATTCGCAGGAGAAACAGTTAAGTTTTTTTCAAAGAAAGGAAAGAAGATATGAAGAAATGGGTTTGTAATGTATGTGGTTATGTTCATGAAGGAGATACTCCGCCTGAGGCATGTCCGGTATGTAAGGCTCCGGCTTCCAAGTTCTCAGAGCAGGCTGAAGACCTCGTATGGGCAGCTGAGCATGTAGTCGGCGTTGCTTCTGACGTCCCGGATGACATCAAGGCTGACCTTCGCGCAAACTTCGAAGGCGAGTGCTCAGAGGTTGGCATGTATCTCGCTATGGCACGCGTTGCACACAGAGAAGGCTATCCGGAGATCGGTCTGTACTGGGAAAAGGCTGCATGGGAAGAGGCTGAACATGCTGCCAAATTCGCAGAGCTTCTGGGCGAAGTTGTCACAGACAGCACCAAGAAGAACCTTCAGATGCGCGTAGACGCTGAGAATGGCGCAACCGCAGGCAAGACAGATCTGGCAAAGAGAGCAAAAGCTCTGAACCTCGATGCAATCCATGACACCGTTCATGAAATGGCCCGCGACGAGGCAAGACACGGCAAGGCACTCAAAGGACTGCTGGAGAGATACTTTGGCTAAGTAACGAGTCCTGTAAGGATGGAAAAAACGGGAGAGAAGCACTTGTGTTTCTCTCCCGCTTTTTTCATCCTTGTTTGCCGACAGAATCCATCGAGTGAACGAAGTTCACGAGATGGTTCTGGCGTACAGGACTCGTTACGGAGTCATAATACGGCGCCAGCCGTCCATCGAGTGTACGAAGTACACGAGATGGCCATGGCTTGCAGCAGCGTACAGGACTCGTTACGTCTGCTGGAAATTTTTTTGATTGTATTCACTGCCGTCACTGTGCAGTGTGATCGTTCCGTCCGGATACAACCAGAAGGTTTCGTCGGCATCCTTTGAAATATGCGCCCGCAGCTTTGAGGGCAGACCGTTGACGCCGGTTTCCAGTTCAAATCCGATGTAGGTGTGGTCAATCTGTTTTTTGTCATCATCGTAGAGTGTCATATGCAGTGATCCGACCGACATCAGAAGCGTCATATCCACAGATGTGTCGTCCATGCAGACCCAGGAACCGAGATAGGCATCTACGCCGGTGCCGCCCCGCAGCGGGGTTGCAGAATTAAGGTAAACGCCCCCGACGGTGACTTTCTTTTCTGTTTCAAAGTACGCAGTTTCATTGACAGAAACCGTGTAGTCATTCGACCAGCGGAGAACCGCGGCGGTCCCGGATTCCGTCCCGGAATCAACGATCAGCTGCGTATCATCTGTTCTGGCCTTATAGGCTTCACTGAATTCTTTTCCGTCGGCATCTTTTGCGTGGAATATAACCGTGTAGCCGTCCCCGTCTTTGGACTCATTGATTTCCATCCAGTTTTCGTGCGCCTTTTCCGAGTAGACGCCCAAAATGCGTTCCTCGATCGGAAGCTGATCCGTAGTTTCCGGGAAGTCAAACGGATCGGCAGCAGCTGCCTGTCCGCCGGCTGCAGGATCAGCTGTGCCGTCTGTACCGGCGGCTGCCGGGTCGGTTGCGGACTGACCTGCAGCTGCAGTACCGGATTCGCCTGCTGCTTCAGCGGCAGCTTTTTCAGCTGCAGCAGCCGCCTGCCGGGCTGCACGCTGTTTTGCGGCGTTGATTACAAGGAAGGAGACGCCGGTGATTACGCCGGCCAGCAGCAGAAGTGCAAATGCAATTCCGATGCGGGTGCGCCTGCGTTTTGCCTTCCGGCGCTTTTCGGCCCGTTCCTGCTTTTCTTTTTCTTTTCGCGCAGCTTCTTCCGCTTCTTCGGATTCGGCTTTGATTACCGGCTTATCCTGCAGATCATGCAGGATCATCTGCAGAAGATCTGCAGGCGGCGTTTTTTGCGCAGTCAGTTCTTCGTGCTTCCGGAAGAGAAAAACCATAAACGCGACGGCGCTGCGTGTTTTGAAACCATACAGATTGACATCGTTTTGTTCCAGAACGCGGGTGCGCGCCTTGATTTTCCATTTGATGTA
>CAZRNI010000052.1:0-11228 GCA_964601425.1 uncultured Eubacterium sp.
AACCCGGGGCGCTGGACGTACAGTGGACGTCCGTTTAGCGCTGACCGAAGTTAAACGTAGACCGGCTCTGCCAACACCTTCCTTATTGATCCACTGCGTTTTATCGGGATCTCTGATGACGAAGATCTCTTGTTTCCTGTACGTCACATTTCGATTATAATAAATAACAGATCTATACTAACACGGAATTACTAAAATGGCACTGTGTTATTTAACAAGGTCACTTTGCACCCTTTAATAAGCACTCTGTAAGGAGGAATTCCTATGAAACTGGTACAATTTAAAGGCATCCCGCAGAAGGGTTCCCGCCTCGTATACGGCACCGGCGTCCCCGCCACCTGGAATGATGACCGGGCATTTGCCTTTGAAACACTGGATCTTGCCTGGGAAGCAGGATTCCGAACCTTTGACACCGCAAACCGCTACGGACACGCCGAAGAAAACCTCGGTGCATGGATGGAATCCCGCGGCGTGCGCGACCAGCTCGTCCTGCATGACAAGGGATGCAATCCTGGCGAAAATGGATCCACTGACACCATGTCCGGCGAATCGATCCGCGCCTTCGTCGAAGAGTCCCTCCGCCGGCTCCGCACCGACCATCTTGATTTCTATCTCCTGCACCGCGACGATGAATCCGTCCCGGTCGGCGAAATCATCGAAACTTTCAATGCACTGCACGAAGAGGGCAAAATCACTCGATTCGGCGGCTCCAACTGGCGGATGCAACGCATTCAGGAAGCAAATCAGTACGCAAAAGACCATGACCTTATCGGCTTCACGGCCGTCAGTCCCTGCTACAACATCGGAGAGTATGTGGATGACCCGTTCGGCGGCAGCATTGCCCTGACCGGAAGCCCCGAAGCTGAAGCCTACCGCGCATGGCTGGCAGAACAGGACCCCAACGAACTTGTCATTTCCACTTACTCCGCACTCGGCCGCGCATTTTTCAGCGGCAAATACCGCACCGACGGCGGCAAACCGATTGAGGAATGTATGCTGCCCCAGCCGATTCAGGAGTACGGCCGCGAAGATAATTACGCACGCCTTGCACGCATGGAACAGTTCGGCACACAACGGGGCTTAACCGTCGCGCAGATCGCCATCGCATGGCTCGTCAACCAGCCGCTGTACGTCTACCCGATCGTCAGCCCGACCGGAACGCATATTCAGGAAATTGTGGAGGCTGCGGATGTGGTTCTGACAAAGGAAGAAGTGGATTGGCTGAAGAGTGGGAAATGAATTTAAGAAGTTGCTTAATCTGTTTTTGACAAAAGATTTTGAGGGTTCTTTTCTTTTGTCTAACCTGCAGGATAATGTTATACTAAATGCAGGATATTCACATTGATTGCAAACACAGCCGGTTAGCAGACCCGACTTCATAAGACTTTACTTTCTGCCGGCGATGATCCTTGCCGTCCCTCACCCATGAAAGGAGTACTGCTCATGAAACATCTGTCCCGACGTATATCTTTTCCTGTTCTTTTGACGGCTCTGCTGCTGTCTGTCTTCGTTCTTTCCGATGCCACAGTCATGGCAGCAGGCAAGACAAAACTCATTGTTCCCAAAAAAGAAACCTGCTATGAAATCGGAGAAAACGGCACTGAAACCTTCTCGTATTCCGCCCAGTATACATATGACAAAAAAGGGGATGTAACGAAAGAGACGACCAAATATCCCGATGAGACGGTAGTATATACCTACAAGCGCAATAAACAGGGTGAAGTGAAATCTCTGGTCACACAGTCAAACGGTACGAACAGCACCAAAGAAACGACGAAATACAAAAAGAAGAAACGGGTTTCCGGAAAAAGCTACGTCTGGAATGCAACAGCGGGCGCATGGCAGACAAGCGGCTCCTGCACCTACAAGAGCACTAAGAAAAAGCTGGAAACCTGGCAGTATGATGCCGCAAAAGCGCTTGAATATCACCACATCGAAAAATACAACAAGAAGGGGCTGGTAACCTCTCTGAGGACCTACGACGCCGCCGGCAAAACAACCAATCTTGAAGACTCCACCTATGATAAGAAGGGAAATCTGAAACACGCCACTTATATTCAGATCGATCCTGAAACCGGCTATCAGAATACTACAAACGTCTATTATAAGTACAATAAAAAAGGTCTGGTAACCCGCATCCAGTATATCAGCACCGATACAGAAGGCGGTTCCTACAATTCGACTGATACATACAAGTACAGCAAATTCTATAAGAAAAATAAAGCGTATCCGCGCCAGACGCTGATTTATGAAGACGGCAAACTTGCCAGAAGAATTGTAACTTCATACAAAGTTATCAAATAATCTCAATGTGCCGCGCGTTTCCCTCCGCCCCCTTTACCCGGGTGATCCGGATCCGCGCGGCATTTTCCGGAATTAATTCTTCGATCAGTTCCGACCACTCTACCAGCGTAACGCCATTTCCGTAAAAGCAGTCCTCATATCCGATCTCATCCATCTCTTCCGGATCCGCAATGCGGTAGACATCAAAATGATACATCGGCATCCGGCCGCTCTCATAAGTCTGCAGAATCGTAAAAGTAGGGCTGTTTACGATCTCCGTAATGCCCAGCCCCTCTGCAAATCCCTTGGCAAACACCGTCTTACCGGCACCCAGATCGCCATCCAGTGTATAAATCTGTCCCGGCTTTGCTTCCTGTCCCATCTTCATGCCCAGCGCGTAAGTCTCCTCCGGGCTGTCAGTTCTATATGTCATATCGTGTTCTCTTCTTTCTATCTATAAACCAGTATTGTGCTTTAAGCCTGCTTTTCACCACGTGACTAAGGTTGCGACTTTCCCCATAATCCGCTATACTATATGACAGTGATACACTTCGCAAGGATAAATTGCATAAAGGAGATAAACAAATGGCAAATCCAGTTGTAACAATTACAATGGCAAACGGCGATGTCATGAAGGCAGAGCTTTATCCGGAGGTCGCTCCGATCACCGTTAACAATTTTATCAGCCTGATCAAGAAAAACTTCTATGACGGCCTTACATTCCACCGTATTATCCCGGGCTTTATGATCCAGGGCGGCGATACGGAAGGCATCGGCATCGGCGGACCGGGCTACAGCATCAAGGGTGAATTCACCATGAACGGCGTACCAAATGATCTCGCGCACACCGAGGGCGTTCTTTCCATGGCCCGCGCGATGGATCCGAACTCAGCAGGCAGCCAGTTCTTCATTATGCACAAAACTTCTCCGCATCTGGACGGCCAGTACGCGGCATTCGGCAAGGTTATTGAGGGTCTTGAGGTTGTCGACAAGATCGCACAGACCCCGACCAACTTCCAGGATGCTCCGCTCGAGCCGGTTGTTATTGCGACCATGACGGTTGACACCTTCGGGGTTGATTATCCGGAACCGGAAACTATGTAATGATACCATAGGTAAAGTCCTTGACAGGATGCCATTTTCCAAAGCAGCGAATTCCATCTGAGCTGCGTGGAAAATGCATCCTGACACATGGCGGAGACAGAGAACCGTTCCTTGTCTCCTTTTTATTCCAGTATAATCTTTCCCTCCGCCTCGGCGTACCACACCTCACCGGACTCCTCCAGAGAAATCCGGCCTGCAGAGGCCTCGGCCAGCTGCTTGTTCAGACGGCCTGTCTGTCCGGGCGGAACGATCAGATCAAATACAACGGACGCTTCATAAAGTGTATCGAGCACCGGAATCTGCAGCTCATTGAACAGATACTGCAGCTTGCCGATCTCAGCATAATCCGCCCGGACCACCCCGCGTGTTCCGGGCTTTTTTTCTACAATGACACTATTGTCCAGCGCTGCCTGCGCCGCCGCCGTATAGCAGCGCACCAGCCCGCCCGCTCCGAGAAGCGTTCCGCCGAAATACCGCGTCACAACAACGATAGTATTTGCGAGCCCCCGTCCGGTCAGCACCTCCAGCATCGGCTTGCCTGCCGTACCCTGCGGCTCACCATCGTCAGCGGCCCGCATCAGCTTGCCGTCAGCACCGATTACATAGGCGAAGCAGTGATGGCGTGCATCATAAAATTTTTTGCGGATTCCCTCCACAAAAGCGGCAGCCTGTTCCTCGTCTGTCACCTGCGCAGTTTCTCCGATGAAGCGGGACTTTTTTTCCACAACTTCTCCGGTTCCGCCTTTATATATCGTATAATATGCCTGATTCTCCGCCATACTTGCGCTTCTCCCTTTACTATATTCTTTGATATATGATATAATAATCCGATGTAGTTATCAACCACAGGAGTAACCGATATGGATTTTACACGTGATGGTATAGAACAACAGCGAAATGAACTGCAGGCATCTGCCTCCATGGCCGGAAACCGGCTCGGCGTCAATCTGCTGCGCCTTCTGGTTCTGGCACTGGTTATCTTTGCAGTCGCTTCTATCTTTCTGATTCGCGGTGCTTATCAGGGTATTCTGGACGGATCACCGGAGATTTCGGACGTCAATATCATGCCGGCGGGTTTTGCGACTTTCGTATATGACGCGGACGGCAATGAGATGCAGAAACTGAATTCCGCTTCCGGTAACCGTATCTCGGTTTCTATTTCCGAGATCCCGCTGAATATGCAGCACGCAATCGTTGCGATTGAGGATTCCCGTTTTTATGAGCACAACGGCGTCGATCCCCGCGGTATGGTCCGCGCAGCTGTCGTTGCGATTCAGACCGGATTTTCCCGGACAGAAGGTGCCAGCACAATTACACAGCAGCTTCTGAAAAACAACGTCTTCACAGATTTCACCTCCGAGACCCGCATGGAGCGGATCAAGCGTAAGTTCCAGGAGCAGTTCCTCGCGATCCAGCTGGAGAAGAGTCTGGCTGAAGAGGGACGAAATCCGAAAGATGTCATTCTGGAGAATTATCTCAATACGGTCAACTTTGGAGCCGGATCATACGGCATCCAGACCGCTTCCATGACTTACTTTGGAAAATCCTGTACGGATCTGACGCTCTCAGAATGTGCCGTACTCGCTGCCATCCCGCAGAACCCGAGCAAATACAATCCGCTGCGCTATCCGGAATACAATGCCGAGCGTGCAGAGACAGTTCTGACTTATATGCGGGACCAGGGATTTATTACTGCGGAGGAATGCAGCGCCGCAATGGCGGACAACGTCTATGAGCGGATCCAGGAGCAGGCAGATTCCGGCGAAAGCATTGACGATGTTTATTCCTACTTCATCGACGAACTGGTCAACCGGGTCAAGACCGACCTGATCAACCAGAAGGGTTACACAGAAGTTCAGGCCAACAATGCGCTGTTCAGCGGCGGTCTGAATATCTATACAACCCAGGATCCGCGGATCCAGAAAATCATGGACGATGAATTCACAAAAGCCGAAAACTTCCCGGAACTGTCCACGATTGCACTGGACTGGGCTCTGACTGTTAAAGAAGCCAACGGCAATCTGGTGAACTACAGCCGCGAGATGCTGCAGCTGTTTTTCAGAGAATCCGACGAAACCTTTGATCTGCTCTTCGATTCAGAGGAAGAGGCACAGAGCTACGTTGACCGCTATAAAGAAGAGGTTATCGGCGCCGGCGACGAGATTGTCGGAGAGCGCATCAGCTTTATTCCGCAGCCGCAGGCTGCCATGGCGGTCATTGATCAGAAAACCGGCTATGTTAAGGGAATCGTCGGCGGCCGCGGAGAAAAAACCGCATCCCTGACACTAAACCGCGCGACAGACTCTTTCCGCCAGCCGGGATCTACCTTTAAAATACTTTCGACATACGGCCCTGCACTGGATAAGCATTTTATCACGCTCGCCACGACTGTCGATGATGAGCCATACGAATATGAAAGCGGACAGCCGGTTAAAAATGCGGATGAATCCTACCACGGCAGTGTAACGGTCCGTAAGGCGATCGAGAACTCCTACAACGTCGTTGCCGTTAAAATACTGACCGAAATCACACCGCAGACCGGCATGGACTATCTGGAACGCCTTGGCTTCACCCGACTGATAAACGACCCGGCGTGGGATGTCATCCAGCCGCTGGCACTTGGCGGTATTACAAACGGCGTCAGCACCCTTGAGCTGACTGCAGCCTATGCGGCAATTGCCAACAGCGGAACCTATATCGAGCCTATGTTCTACACCAAAGTTACAGATCACGAGGGAAATGTCCTGCTTGAGACCACAACACATGTATTCCAGGACAGCACCGCATATCTGCTGACAAGCGCGATGGAAGACGTTGTCAAGAGCGGTACCGGCCAGCAGTTTGGATTTGAAGACATGCATGTGGCCGGCAAAACCGGTACGACAAATGCTTACCGTGATCTGGTATTCGCAGGCTTTACACCGTATTATACCGCTGCCATCTGGGCCGGCTGCGATGTCACAGTCGAGCTTCCGGTAGAATACAGACATTTCCACGAAACACTGTGGCACAATGTTATGCAGCGGATTCACAAGAAGCTGAAGCTCAGCGACAAAGAATTCGAGAAGCCCGGATCTGTACAGGAAGTTGAGATCTGCGCAACGACAGGTATGCTGCCCGGCAGCATCTGCCCGCGTGCGACCGAGTACTTCGAAACCGGCACTGAACCAAAAGCACGCTGTACACAGCACGTTTATGTTCCGCCGACGCCGAAGCCGGAATCACATTCCGAGGAGGAGTCTTCCGAAGATAATTCCAACGATGAAGCCCGCAAACAGCAGCAGGCAGAAATGGAAGAAGACGAAGAGTAGTTCCTCCGTTCCCCATCGCCTGTAGCGGCAGAGCATTTTCACTGAGATTTAAAGGGGGTGTCACATTGGTGTGACACCCCCTTCTTCTATGTTCGGAATTCAGCACCGCCCGGTTCAGCGCCGCTTCTGTGCGAGACTCTCCTGTACACGCCGGTACAGCTCGTGTGCCGCGTTGTAGCCCATCTTCTTCTGACGGTGATTTATAGCAGCTGTTTCAACGATAATCGCCAGATTTCGTCCGGGACGGATCGGCAGTGCGTGGCTGGTGATTTTATTACCGAGAAACTCTGTATATTCCTCCTCCATACCAAGTCTGTCGTATTCCTTGTCCGGATTATACTCTTCCAGCTTGATCACCAGATCAATCGAGTGCGTCTTTTCAACGCTCTGTACACCGAACAGCGTCTTAACATCGATGATGCCGATACCGCGCAGCTCGATAAAGTGACGCGTGATATCCGGCGCAGTTCCGACCAGCGTGATGTCACTCACACGGCTGATTTCCACAACGTCATCACTGACCAGACGATGTCCGCGCTTGACGAGCTCCAGCGCCGTCTCGCTTTTACCGATTCCGCTCTCGCCCATGATCAGAATACCTTCGCCGTATACGTCAATCAGAACGCCGTGTATCGAGATACTCGGCGCCAGCTGAACGTTCAGCCATCTTGTGATTTCTGCCGTGAACGGAGAGGTCTGGCGTTCCGTTGCAAATGTCGGCACCTGATATTTTCTGGCAAGTTCCAGCAGCTCTTCTCCGGGCTCAATCTGTGTCGTAAAGACCACGCAGGGAACATCGCGTGAAATAAAATCCTCATAGGCCTGAATGCGCTCTTCTTCTGTTTTCTGCATCAGATACGTGTATTCGACATATCCGATGATCTGCACGCGGCGGTTCATGAAATGTTCAAAATAGCCTGCCAGCTGAAGTGCCGGCCGGTTAATCTCCGGAATGGTTATGTAGCGGTCCTCAAGATCAATTTCCGGGGTATAATACTTCAGTTTCATCTGTTCCATCAGATTGGTCAGCGTGACGATTTTTTCTTTCATGAATGCGTTTCCCCCTCTGCTTCCTTGTGAAAAAATTGATAAACCTGCAGGGCCGCCTTCTCATTCATAGACGGCAGTTTTTTAAGATCTTCTACCTCTGCATCTCTTATTTCATCCAGATTATTGAAATGCTTCATCAGTTCACGCCTTCTGGCGGGCCCGATTTGCGGGATGTCATCCAGCACCGAATGTACCTGTTCTTTGCTTCGAAGCGATCTGTGGTATTCAATTGCAAACCGGTGTGCCTCATCCTGGATCCGTGTGATCAGGTGAAATCCGGCCGCAGATGTGTCAATCGGAATTTCCACGTTTTCAAAATAGAGTCCCCGTGTCCGGTGCCGGTCATCTTTTACCATGCCGCAGACAGGAATATCAAGTCCGAGCTTACCCAGTACTTCCAGCGCAATATTGACCTGTCCTCTGCCGCCATCCATCATAATCAGATCCGGCAGGCGGTCAAACCCGCTCTCCGCACGGATGCCGCGCTCAAACCGTCTGGTAAGCACTTCTTCCATGCTGGCGTAATCATTCGGCCCTTCTACGGAACGAATCCGAAATTTCCGGTAATCTGCCTTTTTCGGCCGGCCCTTCTCGTATACAACCATTGATCCGACCGACTGATATCCGCTGATATTGGAGATATCATACGCTTCAATCCGCTCCGGCGGCTCCATCTGCAGCCAGGTACCGATTTCCTTGACTGCCCCGATCGTTCTGCCGATCTCTCGTTTCAGGCGCTCCCTGTCCTGTGACAGCAGAATCTGTGCATTTCGTCCGGCCAATTCAACCAGCTTTTCCTTTTTGCCTTTCTGCGGTGTGCGTACATAAACGCGTTTTCCGCGCTTTTCGGTCAGCCATTCTTCTATGACCTGCGCTTCTTCAATTACGTCAGACAGCATCAGCTCTTTCGGTATAAACGGCGTCCCCGCGTAGTATTGTTTCAGAAAGCTCTGCAGCACTGCGCCGCGGTCATCCCCCTCCGTCGCCTTCAGATAAAAATGATCCCGGCCGATCAGTTTGCCGCTGCGCACAAAAAACACCTGGGCAATTGCATCTTCCCCGTCCATCGCCAGCGCAATGACATCCTGGTCATCACCTGAGCTGTTGGTCATTTTCTGATGCTCCATAACTTTGCGCACGCTGGCAATCAGATCCCGGTATGATGCCGCTTTTTCAAAATTCAGCTCTTCTGAAGCCTGCTGCATCTGTTCTGTCAGGCGCCTGATTTCTTCTCCGGGATTACCATTCAGAAAAGCAATTGCCTGCTGCAGGGAATCCTGATATTCCTCCTCGGAGATCCAGCCCTGACACGGCGCCTTGCACTGATGGATATGATAATACAGGCACGGCCGCTCCCGGCCGATTTCTTTTGGCAGATTCCTGTTGCATGAGCGCAGGTGATACAGCTTTCTGACCAGATCAATGGTCTCTTTAACCGCACCGGCATTTGGATACGGTCCGAAATACCGCGCCTTATCCTTTCGCATATGGTGCGCGTAAAGGACGCGGGGATATGCATCCTGCACCGTCACCTTAATAAACGGATAGGACTTGTCATCCATCAGCATCGTATTGTATTTCGGTCGGTACTCTTTGATCAGGTTGCACTCCAGAACCAGCGCTTCCACCTCGGAATCCGTCACAATGTACTCAAAGCGGGCGACCTGCGGCACCATGCTGTAAATTTTCAGCCGCTTATTACGGCCGTTCTGGAAATACTGGCGCACCCGGTTCCGAAGGCTGACTGCCTTACCCACATACATGACCACATCACGCACATCGTACATCAGATAAACGCCTGGCTTCGCCGGCAGTTTTTTCAGTTCTTCCGCGATATCAAACTGCGCTGTGCTCTCCATCGGCCGGCTCTGCTGCTCCGGAAGACTCTGCTCCGGCGAACTCTGCTTCAGCCGGCTCTGCTCCAACCGGCTCTGCTGCTCCGGCAGCTGATTCTGTTGTTTCTGTTTCTTCAGATCCATTCTCCCGATCCTGTACCTGTTTCAGGATTTCCATAAATTCCTTGCCGGTGATCGTCTCCTTCTGAATCAGATATGCTGCGATCTCATCCAGCGCCTGCCGGTTGGCCTGCAGGATTTCCTTCGCCTTCTGGTAGGCTTCATCCAGAACCCGCATGACCTCATGGTCAATCTCGGTCGCTGTTGCATCACCGCAGTCCAGGACAGCTCTCCCGCTCAGATACTCATTTTCTACCCGTGCGAGTGCCATCAGTCCGAATTTTTCAGACATACCGTACTGCGTGATCATAGCCCGCACCAGCTTTGTCGCGCGCTCTATATCGTTGGATGCGCCGGTTGTCACGTTGCCAAACACAATTTCTTCCGCCGCGCGGCCGCCGAGCATGCCGATGATCATCGCATCCAGTTCTGTTTTTGTATTCAGATATTTTTCTTCTTCCGGAACCTGCAGCACATATCCGAGCGCACCCATAGTACGCGGAATAATTGTAATCTTCTGCACCGGTTCCGCATCTTTCTGCAGTGCACTGATGAGTGCGTGTCCCACTTCATGATAGGAGACAATCCGCCGCTCTTCTTCACTGAGAATTCTGTCTTTCTTTTCTTTTCCGACCAGAACAATTTCCACGGCCGCCATCAGGTCTTCCTGCGAAACAGCCTTTCTTCCGTTTTTGACCGCCAGAATAGCTGCTTCGTTTATCATGTTGGCCAGATCAGAACCGACTGCGCCGGATGTCGCCAGTGCGGTTGCCTCAAAATCAACCGTATCATCAATCAGCACATCTTTTGCATGTACCTTGAGAATCGCAATTCTCCCCTTCAGATCCGGGCGGTCCACGATCACGCGCCGGTCAAAACGGCCCGGACGAAGCAGCGCGGGATCCAGCACCTCCGGACGGTTGGTTGCTGCCAGGATCAGCAGACCCTTGGAGCTGTCAAATCCATCCATCTCCGCCAGAAGCTGATTCAGCGTCTGTTCCCGCTCATCATTGCCGCCATACTGGCCGCCTCGTTTTTTGCCGATTGCATCAATCTCATCAATAAAGACGATGCAGGGGGCTTTCTCTTTTGCCTGCCGGAACAGGTCACGCACCTTCGAAGCACCCATACCGACGAACATCTCTACAAATTCGGAACCGGAAATAGAAAAGAAAGGCACGTTTGCTTCACCGGCTACCGCCTTTGCCAGGAGGGTCTTGCCCGTTCCCGGAGGTCCTACAAGAAGGATTCCTTTAGGCATAGATGCGCCGATATCCTTGTATTTTGATGGATCGTGCAGGTAATCTACAATTTCCGACAAGCTTTCATCCGCCTCATCCACTCCTGCAACATCCGTAAATTTGATGCCTTCGGAAGACTTGACGTAGATCTTCGCGTTCGACTTTCCCATGTTGAACATCAGAGATCCCGGGCCGCCGCCTGCCTTGTTCATCATCTGGCGGGACAGAACCTGGCCCACCGCTACAAACAGCACCACCGGGATTACCCAGCTCAGCAGCATAGT
>CAZRNI010000053.1:0-10859 GCA_964601425.1 uncultured Eubacterium sp.
TCCGGATGAAGTAGCACTGCTCGAAGAAATGGATCAGGTGCATTTACTCGGAAAACGCTTGTATCTGACAGTAAATACTCTGTTTAAAAACCGGGAAATTGATGGTGAATTGTGCAGTTATCTTTCGCCTTTTTACAGGCAGGGTCTGGACGGTGTGATTGTACAGGATCCGGGTGTCCTGCGCGTACTGCAGAGAGAATTCCCGGGACTGGAATTACATGCCAGTACCCAGATGGCCGTTACAGGACCTTCAGGTGCACGCCTGCTGAAGCAGAAAGGCGTTTGCCGTGTTGTTCCCGCCCGCGAACTCTCCCTGCCGGAAATCCGCAGGATCTTTGAAGAGACAGGGCTGGATATTGAGTGTTTTATCCATGGCGCGATGTGCTATTCCTATTCGGGCATGTGTCTGATGAGCAGTCTGATCGGCGGCCGTTCCGGCAACCGGGGCAGATGCGCCGGTGTATGCAGACTTCCGTTTTCTGCAGGGGAAGGTGTCCGGAAACATAATAATAAATCCGCCGGTGCTTCTTATCCGCTGAATATGAAGGATATGTGTGCACTGGAGCTGATTCCTGACCTGATCGCGGCGGGATGCTGCTCCTTTAAGATTGAGGGACGAATGAAGCGGCCGGAATACACAGCCGGCGTCACTGCTGTTTACAGGGACTATATTGACCGATGGGCCGGAGATCCGGATCATTACTGTGTGGATCCTGCTGATTTGAAGCGGCTGTCAAATCTCTTTAACAGAGACGGTCTGTGCAGAGGTTATTATCAGATGCACAATGGCCCGGAGATGATTGCAATCAGCAACCGCAAGCAGGAAGAAAAGGCAGCGCGGCAGCACAGTGCCGAGGCAGCGGCAGCGTATGAGCGCATCGCAGAGCATCTGAAAGAGATCCGGTTAAAAACACCCTGTGATGCTGAATTGATCCTGCAGATGAACCGTTCGGCAGAACTGATTTTACGGGCGCAGAGACAGTACAGGACATCCTTCGCAGCTGAAGGATTTGAAGATGGTTCCGGTACGGCAGGTGAAAGAGCAGGAGAGCCCGGTCTGATTGCGATATCGGTCACGGGACCCGTTGTGGAGCCAGCATCTAAACAGCCGACATCCCGCGGGAGAATTGAACAGCAGCTGAATAAGACAGGTGACAGTGCTTTTGTAATCCGCAATTTGAAGATTACGATGCCGGAAGTGCCGGTTTTCCTTCCGGTCAGCAGGCTGAACGCACTGCGCAGAGAAGCACTGGACCTGCTGAAGGAAAAACTCCTTGAATCGTATCACAGGAGCGGGGACACGGTTTCGTCATATCATGCTGATACAATGAATCAAAAACCGGACGGATCCGCATGTATAGAGGCGGAGGTTCAAAAACCGGACGGATCCGCATGTATAGAGATGGAGCTTCAAAATCCGGCCGGAACGGGAGCAGCAGATCGGCGGAGGAGCAGACAGGAACGACGGATTCTGCGGATACAGGCAGAGAGACCGGAAAATGCAGATACGACCATGCGGCTTGCGGCCGAGGTGTTTGGAAAAGGGCAGATCCCGGACCGGCTGGATCAGATCGGACTGGATCTTCCGGTCGAGGTGTATAGTCCTGAGAGAATCCGGGAATGTACCCGGAATGGATTTCGGGTTCGACTGGTGCTTCCCTACATTGTGCGGGGATATGACGCAGACCGTCTGAAAGCAAATATAAAAGAAATAATAACAGAAGCAGTAAAAGCTGAGGAGATCGATGGATTTCTTGTGAGAAATCTGGAGAGCCTCGGTATTCTTAAGGATCTGAATCTGGCGCATCTGGCAGTATTGGATGCGGGACTGTTTTCATGGAACAATCAGGCAATTTCATTTTTCAGAGAAAGCGGATTCTGCCGGGATACGATACCTTTGGAGTTGAACAGCAAAGAGATCCGTCACAGGGACAACAGAGGTGCAGAACTCATAGTATATGGCCGCGCACCAATGATGATCTCGGCACAGTGCATCCGGAAAACGATGGGAAGATGCCGCTTCCCTGAGCGAAAATGGAATGATACACCGGACATTGCCGCAATGCCGGTTTCCGGCGGGATTCTTACGATTACGGACCGGAAGGGTGCGGCATTTCCTGTTGTCAATTACTGCAGCGCATGTTATAACGTGATCTATAACAGTCTGCCGGCATGTATTCCCGGCAGCTGGCGGAAAGCTGCAAAGGAGGCCGGGACGGATTCGATCCGGATTGTGTTTACTACGGAACCGGAGGCGCAGATCCGGGAGGTGCTGCTCGCGGCGCGGGACCAAATGGCGGGAGATACATTATCGTTTCCGACAACCGGCGGTCACTATAAAAGAGGCGTAGAATAATGACAGAAATCCTTGTACAGATTTCAAAATATGTATTATTGCTGTTGATCGTACTGTTTACGATGAACGCATTTCTTGTCATGCGCACAAAGGACCCCGATTCAAAAAAACGGCACACCGGTTCGGAAATCTCAGTGATCATTCTGTTTGATCTCGTGGCGTTTCTGATCATGTATCTGAAGACCAGAGAATTCCGTATGCTGATGATCCTTGCCGGACTGATGCTATATATTGTACTGATTCAGCTGTTGTACCGTTTGTTTTACAGAAAAGCATCGGTTCCGCTGATGAATACAATGTGCATGCTGCTTTCCGTCGGATTTGTGATTCAGGCCAGGCTGGATCTGGATACAGCATGGAAACAGCTGATTATTACGGCAATTTCATCCCTGTTCTGTCTGATTATTCCGGCTTTTATCCGGCGGGTAAAGGTGATGCGCAACCTGTCGTGGTTTTATGCGATTCTCGGTATTTTGCTGCTTGGCGGCGTATTTACACTCGGACGTGTATATGGCGGAGCAAATCTGAATGTGGCAATCGGCGGCATCAGCTTTCAGTTTTCTGAATTTGTTAAAATTACATTTGTTTTCTTTATTGCGGCAATGCTCAAAGAAACGGCAACCTTCCGGCAGGTAATCCGGGTTTCTTTTCTGGCTGCCGTTCATGTCGGCATTTTGGTTATTTCCAGAGATCTCGGTGCGGCACTGATTTATTTTGTTGCCTATATTGTTATGGTATATGTTGCGACCAAACGCGTTGGCTATGTTGCACTGGGCCTCGGGGGCATGGCAGCGGCTTCAGTAGTGGCATACCGCCTGTTTGCCCATATCCGCGTGCGTGTTCAGGTCTGGCGTGATCCCTTCCGGGATTATGAAGGAACGGGCTATCAGATCGTACAGGCGCTTTTTGGCGTTTGTGCCGGCGGCTGGTTCGGAACAGGTCTGTTTAACGGCAATCCCGAGATGATTCCGCTTGCCAAGCAGGATTTTACATATGCGGCAATCTGTGAAGAATTTGGTATTCTGTTCGGAATTTTTCTGATTCTGACCTGCATGAGTATGTATCTCCAGATTGTGTCGATTTCTACGAAATTGTCTAACAGGTTCTACCGGCTGGTTTCCATCGGACTCGGTACCGAATATGCATTTCAGGTTTTTCTGACTGTAGGCGGAACAACGAAGTTCATCCCGATGACAGGGATTACATTGCCGCTTGTCAGTTACGGCGGCAGTTCCATCATGTGTACAATTATTATGCTCTCAATCATTCAGGGACTTTATATGATGCGAGAGGATGAAGGTGAGGAGAAGGAACTTCTGCAGGAAATCATCCGCAGACAAAATGAGAAAGAGCAGGAGATCAACGCGCGCAAAGCTTTCGGAAGACGTGGCAGAACGATGGCTGTCAGTCAGGACGCAGCCGGCAGAAGATCCGGACGGAACAGCAGAAATGCATCTGCACGCCGGAGCAGAAGAGGTACAGCGCCGGCAGGACAGATGCCGCGTTCAGGGGGAGCGGTGTCTGCAGAACAGATGCCGCGTTCAGATGGTACAGCGCCGGTCAGTTACGGCAGCCGGGGAACTGCACCTGTCAGCGTTTCCGGCCCCGGAAGAACGTATAAAGATCCGGGAAGAGAAGCAAGACAGCGGCATCCGGAAAATCTTCCGGATGCACTCCAGATGACACCGAATGAATTGGAAAGGGAGATGCCTGATTTTGAAGACCTCTCAAGAAAAATCCAGGACGAAACAGAAAAGAGCCTTAACTACTGAGCTCCCGTCCGAAAAACAACAAAAGAAGGCACTTCGCCCATATCGGATTGTGTCGGTTCTGTCGGCTTTTCTGTTTATCGGTCTGATCTGTTATATGGTATATTTTCAGACAGCAATGAGTACAGAATTGCTGAACAGTCCTTATAACAAGCGGACACAGGCACTTGCAGAAAAAATTATCCGGGGAAGTATTCTTGCGTCTGACGGAACAACGGTTCTCGCAGAGACAAATCTGGATGGCGAAGGCAATGAGACGAGAAATTACCCGTATGGTTCGCTGTATGCACATACTGTGGGTTATCTCGATTATGGTTCCAGCGGTCTGGAGCAGTCTCAGAACAGTCGCCTTCTGACTTCACATGCAGATCTGCAGCAGCAGGTTACTTCAGAACTGTTCGAAGAAAAAAAGCCGGGTGATAATGTTGTCACAACGCTGGATGCAGAACTTCAGCAGACTGCGAGAGATGCTCTCGGTTCGTATCACGGTGCCATATTTGTCATGAATCAGACGACAGGTGATGTTCTGGTGGATTACAGCAATCCTTCCTATGATCCGAATTCGATTGTGGAGGACTGGGAATGGCTTACCAGCGAGGAAAATGAGTCCAGCGGCGTATTTATGAACCGCGCAACACAGGGACTTTATCCGCCGGGCTCCACATTTAAAGTAGTGACTGCGCTGGCGTATCTGCGCAGTGTCGGGTCGTTTGATCATTTTCATTACACTTGTACCGGCGAATATGAACAAAAAGGTTTTACAATACACTGTGCAGGCGGCGCAGCGCACGGAGAAGAAACCTTTACCGATGCCATGGCGAATTCCTGCAACTGTGCGTTTGCATATATGGCGACAGAATTGATTAAGCGGGGCGATTTGATTCAGACTGCAGAAGGACTGAAATTCAACGAGAGTCTTTCCCTTGACATTCCGTCGGTAAAGAGTCGGTTTACCCTCGAAAAATCTTCGCCGGATCAGCTTACGATGCAGACGGGAATCGGTCAGGGAAATACGCTCGCAACGCCGATGGAAATGTGTATGATACTGGATGCGGTTGCAAATGGCGGTAAAATGATGCAGCCTAATTTTGTGAAGCGTATCGAGAATGCGCAGGGAGCAGTCGTACGTACGGTCAACGGAAAAACGGCAGGCAGCGTAATGTCTGCTTCAGAGGCAGCTGCAATAGATGAGACGCTGCATGCGGTTGTAAGCAGAGGAACTGCCACGGGCCTTTCGGATCTTTCGTGCGACGTTGCCGGCAAGACAGGTACGGCGCAGTACGGAGATGTCAGTCAGGGCAGAGCACATTCGTGGTTTGCCGGATATTCCAATACCGGAAGCGATGATATTGTTGTTTCTGTTCTGGTAGAGGATGGCGGAACAGATAATCAGTTTCCGGCCTGGCAGGCAGCACGGCGTATTTTTGCGGCTTATTTTGGATGATGGTTTACATTTGATAAGTGAGTGCTTGGTATGAAATGGTATGATCATATTTATATGGGGAGCAATGCTGCTGAGCGGCTGGATGAGATTCGTGAAGATATTGAGCAGGAGGAATTTGTATTTCCGCAGCTGTATCTGATTACACTTGCATCCAACGGAGTCGATCAGCTGGATCTCTTTCCGGCAAAACAGCTTGCATTTCAGACAAGTGTGGTCAGATTTACCGGGATGCTGGTCGGCGCGGCGGTCGGTCGTGAAGAAGCGATGACGGTTCTTCAGAGAATTGCTTCCGATACGATGCTTGCGACCGGCGGCTGTGACATGCGGTCTTATCTGATGAAACGGCACCGCACAGATCTTACCCGGCAGATCGCAGAAGAGGGAGGGATGTGATGATATGGCAGTATTGAGCACATTGCTTCATGTTCTTCTGATCATCGGCAAGGTGCTTCTTGTAATTGTTCTTGCTGTACTCGCAATTATTTTATTGCTTATTCTGGCACCGTACTGTTATAAGGTTCAGGTGAAGGCTGATAAGGAACATTTTCGGGCAGATGGCGGCCTCAGCTGGCTTTGGTTCGTCGCACGGCTGCGCTTTCATCTGCAGGATAATGAAAAAGATTTTGAAGTATATCTTCTGGGAATCCCCGTCATGCGGATGCTGCGATTTATAAAGGGGCGGAAAAAAGAAAAGAACAGAGAGCAGACAGAACCTGCAGGAAAGGCTTCCGGGTCGACAGAGCAGAGTACGCCGGAGACGATGAATGCAGCTGAGGTAAAAGAACAGAAAATACCGGAAGAGAAGACCGCAGAATTAATCATTGAGCAGAAAACAGCGGTAGAAAGCACCGAATCAGAAGGAAAACAGGAAGCAGAAAGCGTGCCGCACAATTTCTCTGACAGGCGGGATACGATAGCAGAATCGCGTGAACCGGTTCCGGAACAGAAAACGGATGTGAATCAAAAGACCCCGCCGGAACAGGGGGCTGAAGCAAAGCGGCAGCGGGCCGCTGCAAGGGAGCAGAAGCGGGCTGCGCGTGAAGAAAAGCGGGAGATGCGGAAAAATGCACACCGGCAGAAGAAAGAGGCCAAAAGGTCCGGAAAGAGAAGTGGTTCCGGAAAAATCAAGACCGTTCTGGAAAAAGTCAGGTGGGGGATGCAGCTGATCCGCACAGAAATGTTTCACGAGGCATTCGGTGCAGTTAAGACCGGCGGCATCAGAGTGCTGAAGCATATTGTGCCGCGCAGAATCAAGGGATTTATCCGGTTTGGACTGAATGATCCTGCGCGAACCGGGCAGGTGTGCGGCATTCTTGCCTTGCTTTATCCCAAAATGCCCGAAAAACTGGAAGTAATCCCGGACTTTCAGGAAGCATGTTTTGAGGCGGATACAGTGATCAAAGGCCGCGTATTTCTGATTTACCTTATCGTACAGGGCGTGAAAATTATATTGAATAAAAATGTACGTTTACTGATTAAAGTGGTGCGGAATAAGGTGCCGCTGGAAAAAGTAATTGCTGCAGAAAACAGAAGATCAGGAGGAAATAAAAATGGCAAATAATGATTTCAATACGACAGTCGACTCTCTCTTAAAGGGACTGGACGGATTTCTCACATCGAAGACAGTCGTCGGCGAACCGATTAAGGTAGGTGAGGATATTCTTCTTCCGCTGGCGGATGTTTCATTTGGAATCGGTGCCGGTGCATTTGCAGGCGACAGGAAGGATAACGGCGCCGGCGGACTCGGCGCGAAGATGACGCCGGCTGCTGTTCTGAAAATCGGCAAGGATGGTTCCACACAGCTGATCAATCTGAAGAGTCAGGATGCGATTTCCAAAATTATTGATATGGCACCGGGAATTGTAAACCGCTTCACAGGCGGCGGAAAGACAGATATTTCTGCAGACGATGTGATGGACAGCTTCTCAGAGGACTCCGCAGAGTAAAAAGTACGCAGCTGCGTTCCGGAGAATATTGCAGAACAACCTGTATCATGCATAATAAGATAAAAAATGACCGCGGCGGATTCCGCCACGGTCATTTTCTGTTCGGTTGATTTAAATCAGTTTTACGCATTAAGCGCGCTCTACACGGCCACTCTTCAGGCAAGAAGTGCAGACATACATCTTCTTTGCGCCGCCTTCAGTCTTGACACGTACAGACTTAATGTTCGGCTTCCAGATTCTGTTTGATCTTCTATGAGAATGGCTGACATTTGCGCCGAAATGTACGCTCTTGCCGCAGACATTACATTTTGCCATGGTTAACACCTCCCCGGGTTGGAATTCGAATTCAATTGCGATGATCAGTTCGCAACAGTTGTATTCTATCAGAAGAACCCTTTGTTTGCAAGTAAAATGTTTTGCAAAATATCTGAAAATCAAAATTATATTTCTTTTCTGCGGCAAATAGTCTATACTATATAAATGCACGGGAGGTCCGTGCAGGCAGACAGGGGCAGAATCCCTGATCACAGAAAAAAGAGGAGGAGTTCACGATGAAGGGCAGAATGGATACAGATCTGGGCGAAGTCATCATCAATCCGGATGTGATTGCAACCTATGCCGGCGGCGTAGCTGTCGAATGCTTTGGGATTGTCGGTATGGCCGGCCTGAATCTGAAAGACGGCGTAATCAAGGTGCTGCGCCGTGACTTCCTGCGTCGCGGAATCAATGTAACGATTAACCAGAACAGGATTTCACTTGACTTTCATGTGATTATGGCATATGGTGTCAGCATTCAGGCTGTTGTAGAAAATCTGATCAGCAATGTCAGGTACAAAATGGAAGAGTTCACCGGTATGGAACTCGAGCGGATCCGCGTCTATGTTGAAGGCGTACGCGTGATTGACTGAGCCGGAAGGAGGAACTGCGGTTTTGTCTTACGAAACAATTAATGCAGAAAAGATTTCCCGCATGTTTTGTGCGGGTGCAGCAAATCTTGAAGCAGAAAAGGAATTAATTAATGAACTGAATGTCTTTCCGGTGCCGGATGGCGATACCGGATCGAATATGACGATGACGATCATGGCAGCCGTGGATGCGGTTCATTCAGTTCAGTCAGATGATATGAATGAAATTTCAAAGGCCATCTCGGGCGGATCTCTGCGCGGCGCACGCGGAAATTCAGGAGTTATCCTCTCACAGCTCTGCCGCGGATTTACAAAAGTGATCCGTGACCACAGAGAAATTGATGCGGTACTGATGGCAGAGGCGGCCGGAAAGGCGGTGGAAACGGCCTACAAGGCGGTCATGAAGCCGAAGGAAGGTACCATTCTGACAGTTGCACGCGGCATTTCCGAGCGCGCACTGGAGCTCTCAAAAGAGAAGGATATAACCATTGACAAAGTTATGCGCGGGGCGCTTGACCACGGTCAGACTGTTTTGGATCAGACGCCTGATATGCTTCCGGTTCTGAAGGAAGCGGGCGTTGTAGATTCCGGCGGCAAAGGTCTGCTGACGATCCTTGAAGGTGCGTATGCTGAGCTGATTGGTGAATTTGATCCGAAAGTCCTGGCAGAGCAGATGCGGCCGTCAAAGAAGGTATCTGCAGTTCTTGCAGACGAGACAGATGCAGAGATCAAATTCGGATACTGTACAGAATTTATCATCAACCGGCGGGAACCGCTTCCGCAGCCGGAAGTGGCGGCGTTTAAGGAATTCCTGATGGGCCTTGGTGATTCGCTTGTGCTTGTCGCAGATGACGATATTGTAAAAGTACATGTGCACACAAATGATCCGGGCGCGGCAATCTCCAAAGCGCTCACATACGGAGCGCTTACAAACATGAAAATCGACAACATGCGTGTCGAACATCATGAGAAGGTCATTAAGAATGCCGAGCGTATGGCAAAAGAACAGCAGGAAGAAGCAGAAGTCCCTGTTGAATTAAAAGATAACGGTTTTATTGCAGTCTGCGCAGGTGAGGGATTCCGCTCGATCTTTACCGAATTGAATGTCGATTATGTGATTTCAGGCGGACAGACGATGAATCCGAGCACGGATGATTTTCTGAATGCCATTGCGCAGGTTCCGGCAAAAAATATTTTTGTATTTCCGAATAACAGCAATATCATCCTTGCTGCGAATCAGGCGCGCGATCTGACGGAAGACAAGAATATCATCGTTATACCGACCAAGACCGTTCCGCAGGCAATTACTGCGCTGATTAATTTTGTGCCGGATAGCACGCCGGTAGAAAATGCCGATGAGATGTGTGAGATGATCAAGACCGTTAAAACATCTCAGATCACATATTCCATCCGGGATACATCAATTGATAACATAGAAATACATAAAGACGATATCATGGCAGTCGGCGATGCGGGCATTATCTGCGCCGGAAAAGGAATAGCAGAAGTGGCTGAAAAGGCGGTCGCCGATATGGCTGATTCTGATACAGAACTGATCAGCATCTATTACGGAGAGGATATGAGCGGAGATGACGCAGAGGCGCTTGCCGATCGTCTTTCAGAGATTTATCCGGACTGCGATGTAGAAGTGAATGAGGGCGGCCAGCCGGTGTACTACTGTATTATCGCGGTTGAGTAAAGAGAGAATAATACTGACAGTGCGGGAATTCAAGGGGATCGGCGAAAAGACAGAGAAACTCTTTGAGAAGCTTGGTGTTTTTTCAGTGGATGATCTCGTACATTATTATCCGCGCGACTATGAAATATATGACAAGCCTGTTTCTTTTGAACAGGTGATTCCCGGACAGAAAAATGTCATCATTGCCACTGTTGCAAAGGTGCCTTCTGTGAGGCGGTTCGGGAACAATTCGATTACGATGCTGCAGGTCTCGGATGAAACCGGGACGCTGCAGCTGAATTGGTTTCATATGCCTTATTTACGTACGCAGCTGAAGCCGGGGATGCGTAAAGTTTTCCGCGGACTTGTAATCGAAAAACAGAACAGGCTGATCATGGAGCATCCGCAGATTTTTGACCCGGATGTTTACGCAGGAATGGAAGGTAAGATGCTTCCGGTTTATGCGCTGACGGCCGGTCTTTCAAACCAGATGCTGCGAAAAACTGTTAAGACATGTCTGCAGGTTCGCGTGCCGGAACGGGATTATGTTCCGCCGCGGATCCTGCAGTCATTTGATTTATGGGATGTAAATGAAGCAGTTCCGGAAATTCATTTTCCGGATTCCCGCGACCGTTTGCTTGCGTCCAGACGCCGGCTGGTTTTTGATGAATTTTTTTTGTTTCTGCTGGGCGTTTCCATGTTGAAACAGAACATGAATGTACACAATGATTATTTCCGAATGAAACCGTCGGAATGTACGG
>CAZRNI010000054.1:0-10649 GCA_964601425.1 uncultured Eubacterium sp.
TGAAAAAGGAGAATGTAATATTTTCCGTGCCATTCAGGCTTCTGCCACGGTTCCGTATGTTTCCAGACCGGTCGTGATCGGCGGCCAACCGTATCTGGACGGCGGCTGCAGTGTAAAAATCCCGTATGATTATGCCGTGCAGGAAGGCCATAAGAAAATCATGGTGATCCGCACGCAGGACCGCACCTACCGGCGCAAAGAAAAGAAGGAAAATGCATTCGACAAGGTTCTGTACGGCAGGCATCCGGCATTTATCCGGGCAATGGAAAAGGCATCGACGGATTATAATGAAGTGCTGGACCGGATGGATGCGGATATGGCGGAAGGCAAGTGCTTTGTACTCGCACCTTCCCGTCCGGTCGGAATCAGCCGCTTTGAGAGCGACGTGGAGAAGATCGGCGCACTGTACGAGCTGGGGCGTACGGATATGGAGGCGGAGATGGAAGCGCTGAAGACTTATCTGGGATAATAGTATGTATGAAGATGTCTTCCGCGATTCTAAATAATAGAGAAGTATAGACGGATCGCATGACGCAGCAGGTGGTATCATAACGGAGTGTATCAATTATGGCGGGTAAGCTGTCGGAGACCGTGGCCGGGATTTATGAGGTTTGTGATTATATCCAGGCACACGGGGTGGTCAATCAGAATATTGCGGTTTCTCTGCGGGATTTACAAGCGGAATCGTTTCTGAATTTTCTGCTGTATCTGGCGTTCAGCGACGGCACTTACAGCAAAGAGGACAGGGCGTTTATTCGTGAGGCGCTCGGACAGGATGTCACGCCCTCTGAGGCGGAGGAATTGCGCCGCGCGCGCAATCTTACGCCGGACGGCTATGCGAAACTGATACCGCTTTCTGTTAAGTATTTTGTGCTGGCAGACGCGGGACGTAAGATTAAGCGGGACAGCTATAAGAATAAAAAAGCGACGCAGCTGACACAGGTGTACCGGATTTTGGGAGAGGAATATCTTTCCGGAAAAGAGGTGCACAGCGACGAAGTGATCCGAAATCTCACGCGTTATTTGATTGCGCTGGATGAATTTTTGAAAGAATTCGGGCTGCTCGGGCCGGATCAGCGGACAGCGCCGGTGCGGCAGAAGGGCGGCGCGCGGCGCACAGTGCTCCGGAAGTACGGAAATACATCAGCCGGCAATGCCGCCTATTATGACGGTAATAATACGACCGGAACGGGTGCATCCGGAGCCGGCGGCAGAGTCGGTACAGGCGGCGTTTCCGGCAGCGGAGGAAGTACCGCATCCGGCAGCGGCGCTGCGGACAGCAGTACCGCACAATACGAGGAAGAACCGGAACAGACAGCTGACGAATTGATCGCGGAGCTCAACGCCCTGACAGGCCTGAAGGGGGTCAAGGAGGAAATCAACGGCCTGATCAATCTTGTCAAGGTGCAGCAGATGCGCGCAGAGCGCGGCCTGAAGACGACACAGGTCAATAAACATCTGGTATTTGCCGGCAATCCCGGCAGCGGCAAGACAACGGTCGCCCGCCTGCTGGCAAAGATCTATGCGGCGATCGGCGTGCTGGAGGAAGGCCATCTGGTAGAAGTGGACCGCGCCGGTCTGGTCAGCGGCTATATCGGGCAGACTGCGATCAAGACGCAGGATGCCATTGAGGACGCGCTGGGCGGCGTATTATTTATAGACGAGGCCTATGCCCTGACAAATGGAAAAGGGCAGGGCGATTTCGGGCAGGAGGCAGTGGAGACACTGCTGAAAGGCATGGAAGATCACCGTGATGATCTGATTGTTATCTGCGCGGGCTATACCGATGAAATGGAGGCTTTTCTTGATTCCAATCCGGGACTGCGCTCCCGGTTCAGCAAGGTTATTGTTTTTGAGGATTACACAGCGGAAGAGGAGATTGCAATTCTGAAATCCATGTGCAGAAAGCAGGATTACACCCTTTCCAAAGAGGCGCTGGAAACAGCCCGTGCTTTTTTTGAAGAACGCTGTGCCAATAAACCGAAAACATTTGCAAATGCACGCGACGTGCGCAATTATCTCGAAAAAGCGATCACCAATCACGCCGGCCGTGTCGTAACGCTGACCGGCAGAAAGGCGAGCAAAAAAGCGCTTTCGACGATTGAAAAGACAGATCTGGAGGGAATCACGCTTTAAAGTGGATTTTTAGAGACATTTGTGATAAAGTGTAACTGATATTATCGAGAAAAGAAGGCGGAGATATGGCAAAAAAATCTAGCACATTCAGTGATACATTAAAAAATGTCATCGGCGGAAAGCCGAAAACCAAACCCGCAAAGGCAGCGGGCGGATCCCGCAAGCCTGCAGAAGAGGATTCGATGCAGAAGCTGACACGTCTGGAGCTGCTCGAGATCCTGGTCGATCAGCGTAAAGAGATCGACTATCTGAAGGAACAGCTTGCCGAGACAAAAGAACGGCTCGCACGGGACGATGAATTGATCAAGAAATTTATCGGACGTGATCACCCGGAATTACGCGTAAGACGGGAGGTCAGAGATGAGTGATACAGTAAAAAAAGAAACAGCAGGCACATCAGCACCGGTTAAGCCGTCCAGAACGCAGCTGGAGCAGGAGCTTCAGCGGGAGCGCTATAAAAAAACCTTTCTCGGAACTTTAAGAAGCACGATCTTTACCCTGCTGGTTGTCGCCGCAGTCGCGATCCTGATCGCGGTTTTGCTGCTTCCTGTCCTGAAAATATACGGAAAAAGTATGACGCCGACGCTGGAAGAAGGAAACATCGTACTTTCCGTTAAGGGCAGCGAGTTCAAAACGGGCGACGTTATTGCGTTCTACTATAACAACAAACTGCTGGTAAAGCGCGTCATTGCGCAGCCTGGTGAGTGGGTAGATATCGACAAGGAAGGAAATGTCTATCTCAACAACCAGATGATCAACGAACCCTACATTTCTGACAGGGCCTTCGGTCAGTGCGACCTGGATCTGCCGTATCAGGTGCCCGAGTCGCGTATCTTTGTAATGGGCGATCACCGAAGTGTATCGGTTGACTCGCGAAGCACGGCCATCGGCTGTGTCGCGGAGGAGCAGATCGTCGGAAAAATTGTATTCTGCATCTGGCCGCTCAAAAACTTAGGAGCGGTTAAGTAAGCAGCACAGGGACATAAAATAACAGACATATTGTAAACGGAATCCCCGGCAGTTTTGCCGGGGGTTTTTTACGCCTGGATTTGCCAGTAAATGACGCTTAATTAGATAAGTAGATGCTATAATATATAATGTAAATAAATTCAAATAAAATACTTACATAAACAACATAAGAAGTACACATTTTATTGTCACAATATAGATGGATACCTATCACCCGTTAACGTATGCGGGCAATCACACAACCGCCCGGTTGACAACGGGCGGTTTTTTATGCATAATTAGTTTACAATATGGGTAACTGCACACACATGGCGGAAACCCGACAAAACAAAAAAAGAAAACCGCCTGATTGCAGTATTAAGTTTGACGGTATATTTGATGGTAGTCTTTTTATAATTGAATAAAGAAATCTGCCCAAATGGATGTTTGGACGTTTAATCACTAATATAATTTGACGGAAACGATGAAAGAAGGTGAGCCTGTGGAACGCATTTATAAACTGATCCTGAAGGGGATTGAAAAATGGAAGTCAAATAAGGTACGTAAGCGCGCGTCATCAGTGCTCGCCTTTATCATAGTCTTTGTAACCGTGTATTCCCTGATCATTCCCGCGATCACGCTGGAACAAAGTGTTGCGGAAAAAATGCCGGGCACAGATGCCGGAAAGACATTTGTTTACGATTGTGGAGAGCAGGTTCACAATCATACACGAGTTTGTGATGAGACTCGTCCGGTCTACGATGCTGACGGCAAAAAGACAGGAACTGAGAAGGTTCTAATCTGCGGCAAAGCAGACTGGGCAGTACATGTGCACGATGACAGTTGTTATCAGGCGGTGGCAAAAACGATCGTAGAGGACGGCGTCGAAAAGACGGTTACAGAAAATGTTCTGGTGTGCACACTTCCGGAGATTGAGGAGCATAGGCATACCAGTGATTGTTATGCGGAAAACGGAGATCTGATCTGCGGTCAGCCGGAGCTGCATTCGCACACCATCGACTGCTATGAGCGTGGTCCGGAAGATCAGAGCCCGGAAGAAATGGGCTGGATTCATTACGAAACCGATGCAGACGGAAACCGCGTACTTGTCGGTGATCCGAAGCACCTGATCTGCGGCAAACCCGAACTCCTCGCACACCAGCATGACGCGCACTGCTTCCGGGTGGAAGAAGTGCCTGTTTCTGATGCAGAAAATGAGGCTGAAGTGAATGCCGCGGAGGGTGAAAGCGGATTAGATGAGGGAGGTCTGACGGGCGAAGAAGGTGTTTTAAGCGCGGATGGTTTATTCGATATTGATGATGTGGCTGTTCCGGAAGGTTTGTTAGGAGACGAAAGAACGTCAGAGATTGGCAGCGTTGAAGACGATTCATCGAATACCAACCCCGCAGCAGTCGCAGAAGAGGCGCATCCTGAGAATGATGGAAATGACGGAACAGAACAGGTTTATTTTTTCGATGAAAATGGAGAAGGTGCCCTGCAAGAGACTGAAAGTACAGACGCTGGATCAACATTAGAAACAGCCCAGAAACAAAACAAAATATTGACCAGCGACGGAAACGGCTACAAAATTCTTGTAACTTGCGGCGTTGACGCCGGCGTTCCGGAAAATGCAAAGCTGGAAGTCCGTGAGATCGAGCCGAAAGAAGAAGTCGGACACCGCATAACGGAATATGAGCGTTATGAAAATAAAACTGCGAAAGTACTTGGCAGGGATGCCGGGTCTCTTAACTATGCGCGGTTTTTTGATATTAAGATTGTTGATGAGAATGGAAATGAGATCCAGCCGGCAGACGGAACAACCGTTTCCGTAAGGATTGAGTTGGCGGATACTGACAGTGAACGACTGAGCGTAGTCCATTTTGGTGAAGAAAGAGCAGAAGTGGTAAATGCCCAGACCGAAGATGCGGCAGTAAGTTTTGAGGCGGCAGGATTTTCTGTGTATGCGGTAGTGGATGAGGGAACGGCAGACGTTTCAGAAGCCCGTATGACACTCAAGTTCTTTGATGAGAACGGTAATATAATAACAACTGTTTATGTTAAAAATGATGATGATAGTGATGATGAACTGGAACAGATCATTTATGATCCGGGAATCGGCATTTTGAAATCTGGAGAATTATTCAAGGGATGGATAATAGATAAGCAGGACTATACCGTTGAAGATGCTGAAAATAAAATGGATATTATAGATATCCGTGCTTGGGCGAAGGAAAAAGCGAATGCAAATAGCATAGTTGAGGGAGAAGTTCACAATATCTATCCCATGATCTACAAGACATACAGCGTGACTTTCAAAGATGAAGATGGAATTACTATACACAGTGAAGCGCTAATAACAAGAGCAATTGATGAGAGTATTGATTATACTATTAACGTTTCGTATGCACCGAAAGAACAAGACGAAGTTTTTCAGGGATGGCATTGGACTTGTTCGAGTGGTGGAGAGGTAGTCGCAAAAGATGGAAGTAGTGCGCCGTTTCCGAATGGTACTGAAGTTGAAATCAATGATCATACGACTTTTACAGTAAATGTTCCAAAGGGATATTGGCTTAGTTTTGTTGAAAATGGTAATGGTGCCAGCTATACACCGCCGCAGTTTATACCCGCTGAGGGAGGCACAGTGTCTGTGATGCCTTCGAATCCGACAAGGCAGGGATATACATTTGCCGGATGGAATACGAAAGCAGATGGCAGTGGTGATATCTGGACAAGCAGCGATTTTGGAAAGAAACTAACTGGAAAGACCACATTATACGCGCAGTGGACACCGATTCAAACAGCGCCCTATACGGTGATTATCTGGAAACAAAATCTGGATGGAGATGGGTATGATTTTGAGGAGTCATTCCGTCTTAATGGAACTGTGGGACAAAACGTTTCCTCTGTATCACAAAGAAATACAGGAAATAACGCTTATGCAAGAATTGAAGGACGACCAAATGGAAGAGATGTACAATATACGGGATTTCATCTGAAAGAGTTCGATCAGAATGTAGAGATTAAGCCGGAAGGCAATACGGTTGTTAATGTTTACTATGATCGGACGGAATATACGTTTACCTTTAGAGATGAAGGTGTTACATATACACAAAACAATAATGGTAATTATGGATTAGTAGATAATGTGTATGTGAGATTATCGCAAGGAAATCAAAAGTATTATCTTGCATATAACGATGGTACACCGGTACCTGTAGGCACCACTGTCTATTCCAGTAATGGGTGGAATTGGGAGGATACAATTGATCCGACAGATACAAGAATAACCTATTATGCATCGGGAAATTATAACACTGCATTGCGTTGGGTAAGATATAGTGGTACTAGATATAATCGGAGTAGCAGTGTACAGACTATACATACGGTAACTGCAAAATATGGTGCTGATATAAGTGGAATATGGAATTTTACAGGAACAAACGGAAAAACCTATCCGCAAACAAGTCCGGTGACGTCATGGCAGCCAAGCGGTTCATCTACATATACAGCACGTATTACGCGGATGGAAATAATGCCGGCCGAGAATATTACATTCACTCATACGACTACAAATAATACCATTAGATATTTTCATTATTATGTTGAAACGGTTGATGGAGAAGCCGGAGATTTGGAATTTGGTGGTCGTCAATATAACCTGTATGTCGATTTGCCGAATGATTTCAACATTGTTTATTATAACGATGATTTCTGGCAATTAAGTGGTTTTACTCGGCAGGCAATCAGGAAAGCTAATAATAACCATACTAATTATTATGCAGTGAATTTGTCAGAGGGAGAGAATATATCTTGGAATAATTTGAATAATTGGTATTACGGCCAAGATAATCACTTGTATTTTTTCTACACGCGTAATAAATTTGCTATCAACTATATGGATGGACAATATGTTGATGGCAATGGGGCACCGCTTGATGAGATTAATCAAGGTCAATTGAAAGTTGTTAATGACATTTATTATCAAGCTGACATTTCATCATACAATAAAGGAGGAGAGAATTATTACGAGCCTGTGAAAGCAGGATATGTTTTTGAAGGTTGGTATTTGGACGATGCCTGCACACATCCTGTTACGTTCAACAAGATGCCTGAGGGTGGCATAACCGTCTATGCAAAGTGGCGCCAGAAACAGTACCGTGTCTTTTTGCACCCAAATGTGCCGACATCTGATAGATCCTTTGATATGGGTGGTCAGGGTACATCATTTCGTGTCGATTATGGAGATAAGATTGCTGGTGGCAATGAGATTCATGCGATAAGAGATGATTATGAATTGATCGGATGGTATACGGATGAGGCTTGTACGCAGCCGTTCAATTTTGATGCATATGTGTTGAATGACACAACTGTCACGACCGCATATTCTAAGACTGAGAACACTGAACTGGATAAATATGGCAATCCGACAGAGATAGGAAACAAGGATGCTGCCGGAAACCGTTTCTGGATTGACAGGAAAATTGATTTATATGCGAAATGGCGTTCTAAGATAGTGGGTGCTCCGGGAATTAATGTGCAGTATGACGCAGTTGAGGGCCAAGGGGAATTCCCGGATGGGAATACCATTCATACTGATCCGCTGACCTATTATCTTGATCGTGCTGAATCAACAGCACAGCAGGCGTCTGTTCCAACAAATGAAGACAAACAGTTCATGTACTGGGTCGTTCAGCGCTGGGATGATAGTCAGCAGAAATATATTGATACTAATGAACATGTATATCCGGGAGATACTTTTGAAGTAAAGCTAGCCAATGCAAGAGAGGAAAACATAATACCAGATCCATCTACTCCGGATATCACTAAAAAATACACAGTACAGTTGCGTGCGGAATACAGCGAAAAAGATGCCCCAACCCCAACCCATATTTGGTGGTTCCCAAATGATAAAGAACTAAACGCTATGCATGACGCTATGGAGCATGATGATTCCCTTCAGATCAATCAGGCAGTAGACATTCCGACACCGGAATCCAGAGAAGGATACAGATTCCTCGGCTGGGCAAGAATTGATCATATAAGATCAGAGAGCGTTCGTGAGGAAGGAACTGCTAACCCGAAAGGCAAAGTACTTGAACTTGGAAAGGAGGATCTGTTCCTCACCTATCATGAAGCGAGTGGGGATTACACAGCTACTATTAATGGAGAGGTCAAAAAAGTAACAAAAGTAGCTGCCGATGAACAGGATCCGTATCATGATATGTATGCAGTCTGGGAAAAAGCTTATACAGTTACAGTCAGGAAAGTAGTTGTAGGTACTGCGGAAGACAAAGAGATTTCGTTTCAGTTTAATGAAACACAGAACATAGACGGCGTCGTCGGTACGGATACATTCCCGCTGACACATAATAATGTAAAGGAGTATAAGAATCTATTCCCGAAAGAATCGCAATTCTCTATTACGGAAATTGCAGGTGAGGGTTATAATCTGGAAGATTATAATATTACGGTAGCGGGTGTTTATACTGATGATAGCGGAGAAGAACATGAAATCAGCGGGCTGAGCAATGGCTCGAATATCACAATACAAGGCGATACAGAGATCACGGTAACCAATACCCGCAAAGCAAAACTGGTCAGAATCTATAAGATAGATGATTCTGATCCCGCAGTACCGCTGGCAAATATCGAATTCACTCTGAATAATAAACCTTTGACAACCGGGGCGAACGGTTATACAGATACTATTACACTGAATACCAGTGAAACACCGTATTCATTGGCAGAAACATCTCCAAATGAGAAGTATGCCGGCCTGCCGGCGGAAGTTCCAGTGACCGTAAGTAGTTCAGGTGTTACAGTTCCTGAGGAAACAGAGAATGTGTCTGTCTTCGGACCTGATCAAGATGGTGTATATACTATAACAGTGGTCAACCCGCTGATTAAAACCTCTCTGACTATTATCAAGAGGGATCAGTTTGGCAAAGCACTGGAGGGCGCAAAGTTTGACCTTGTAGGGGAAGGAATTACAGACCAGAAGGATAAAATATCTGCGAAAAAAGATGAAACAGGCGATGCGATCGTTATCGAAGATCTAGAGGTTCCACTTGGGACATATACATTGAAAGAAACCGGTACACCAGATGGTTATAATGCACTGGAAGGTCCGATTGAAATCAAGGTTACAAAAAATGAGTCCGGAGATGTTGTCGTGGAGGCAACAATCAATGGAAAAGTGGATGAAGCGCATGCAAAATTAGAAAGAGATACATCGCAGACAGATAAACCGTGGAAGCTGATCGTCACTAACGATGCAGGTGTTGAACTTCCACACACTGGTGGCTCCGGCACACGACTTATCTACCTCATCGGCTCAATGCTGATGGCGTTCGCGCTGGCAGGGTTACTTCTGACGCGGCGCAGAAACGCAAAGATGTAAAATGAAAAATCAGCGGCAGCGAAATGCCCCCTTTTCTTGATTGTTCAGGAAAGTGGATACATATCGCAGAACCGCTGATTTTTTATGAAATTATAAAGTCTTTTGATCGTATTTTCTGATCGAATAACACGAATCACCAATCACAAAACCTGATCCTGCTTTGACAGCACACAGATCACCAACAACAAAAAGAAAAGACAAATCATTTTACTCATTTTGTACACCCTCCTTCTTCTCAGTCGTATTTATTACTTGAAATACATCATATGCAGGAAAGCTTAAAATAACCCTAATTTTGTCAAAAAGTTTTGCGGCTGAATGCCCAGTGGACCATCGTTTAGCGCCGACCGGAGCGGAGCGTAGACATCGCGTTTTATTCTGTCTGAAATCCCGTTGGACATCTGTTAGACCGCCCTTGTTAATCTGTGATCACAACAAAAACACAACAAAACCAAACGCAAACAAAGCGAAAAACAAACATTTAAAAAATAGAATCACAGAACAGGGAAAGGGAAAGAAAAATGAAAAACACAAAACTTATTATCGCAGGTCTTACAGCAGCAATGGTCATGTCAATGTGCTCAGTCGGTCCGGTCTTCGCAAAGGACAAAGCAATAGCAGATAACCTCTTTGTTTCAGAAGACGGCATCGTGTCCATCGAGCTTCCGGACGAAAGCTGGAAAGAAGTCCAGGATCCGAATCAGTGGATCGTCCTCTCTGACGGCGAGAACGAGATCACCCTCCGGCACTTCTCAAACGGCGCAGGCCTGCCGGGAATCGTCACAGCAGACGATCATTATACGAAAACACTTACTTCCGCACTTTCTACAAAGAACGAAGTATTCATCGCAACAGGTCTTGTAGCAAATGAAGACGAGACAGATGAGATCAACGAATCTCTGCAGTCAATCAAGATCCTGAAGTACGATACCAAGACAGCAGTCAAGAAAGAAGAGCCGTCTCTGACACCGGCACCGACACCGGCACCGGCTCCGGCCCAGGAAACAAAGAAAGAAGAAGCTGAAAAAGAAACAGCACCGTCCGGTCCGGTAGAGACATACCTGGTTTACTCCGAAGGTTCAGGCCGCCCGGTTAACATCACCGGAAGCGACGGCGTATTCTACGACGGATCCGGAAACAGATTTTATGCAAATGGCGGCGGCGT
>CAZRNI010000055.1:0-10361 GCA_964601425.1 uncultured Eubacterium sp.
CGAACCCACATATCCAGCTTGGAAGGCTGGTGTTCTACCACTGAACTACACCTGCGTAGCGAAGTTTAGTATACACCAGGCACAATTTGTGTGTCAACCACTTTCTTTTAGAATTCAAGATGGCGAATTCAAGATGGTATGGCGATCTTGCGTTTCGCAGAATCCGACCGTATAATGAGTCATGAACTGAGGAAGCGGGCCCCCTGCCGATCGTCGTTATCATCGTCATTAAACGGAAACAGTATGCCAGGAAGAGGAACATAGTATGCAGCTTTATAAGGGAAGACCGGAAAATACAGACGGAAGACTGCCGCGCGAGATCAGAACCTATGATTATCTGGACCAGCTGGGAATTGATTATGTGAGGACAGATCATGAACGTGCGGATAACATGGATGCATGCAATGAAATTGATGCTGTACTCGGCGTCCTGATCTGTAAAAACCTGTTTTTATGCAATCGCCAGAAAACGAAATTCTATCTTTTGATGATGCCCGGGGATAAGAAGTTTAAGACAAAAGAACTTTCAAAGCAGATTAACTCGGCGCGGCTTTCCTTTGCCGGACCGGATGAGATGCTGGAGTATCTGGATATAGAACCCGGGGCAGTCAGCATTATGGGGTTGATGAATGACCCGGAAAAACATGTACAGCTGCTGATTGACGAGGACGTACTGGAGGGCGAATATATCGGATGTCATCCGTGTGTATGTACGTCCAGCCTGAAAATAAAAACAGCAGATATCATAAAAAAATTCCTGCCCGCAACGGGACATATGTATCAGACGGTACATCTCGTGGGAGAGGACTGATACCGAAAATAAACGGAGCTGCAGCATTAAACATCTTCATGCTTAATGCTGCAGCCCTGTTGTATTTTAGATAATGTAATCAAACATTCGCTCTTCGCCCCATTCCACCAGATCCTGAAGTGTGTATTTGTCAATCACACCTCGCACAGCTTCATCCAGTTCTTTCCAGAGCCGAAGCGTTGCACAGAAGTTTCTGCGCGGACACGTGTTCTCCTCAGAAAGCAGACATTCCACCGGAGCCAGGCTGCCTTCTGTAACCCGCAGAATATCTCCCACGCGGTATTCGGAAGGTTTTTTCGCAAGAAGATAGCCGCCCAGAGGACCACGGATGCTTCGCAGATAACCTGCGCGTACCAGAGCAGAGACGATCTGCTCCAGATATTTAACGGAAATCTCCTGGCGTTTAGAAATATCCCGGATGCTGACAGGATCTCCTGTGTTGTTCTGCGCGATATCCAGCATCAGCCGGAGAGCATATCTGCCTTTTGTTGAAATCTTCATAATCTGACTCCTCGACTTCTGATCCCCTGTATTTTAATAGGATTATATCAGATTCCGGCGCGGATTGCACGAGTTGATATTAAAATACGGTGCACCATCTCGAAATAGAAGGTATATCACATCAGTCAAGCGCCTTAAAGGCCTCGTCCAGATCTTGGATAATATCGTCAATATGTTCTGTTCCAATGGAAAGCCGGATGGTGCTCTGTCTGATTCCCACAGATTCCAGTTCTTCTTCACTCATCTCGGAATGTGTCGTTGTGGCCGGATGGATCACAAGACTCTTCACGTCGGCGACATTGGCCAAAAGTGAGAAGATTTCCAGGTTGTCGATAAAACGGAAGGCTTCTTCACGGCCGCCTTTGATATCGAAGGTAAAGATAGATGCACCTCCGTTCGGGAAATATTTTTCATAAAGTGCATGATCCGGATGCTCCGGGAGGGAGGGGTGGTTGACTTTTGCAACCTTAGGATGGTTTGCAAGGTAGTCAACCACTTTCAGCGTATTTTCTACATGCCGGTCCAGACGGAGCGGCAGGCTCTCCAGACCCTGCAAAAGGAGAAAAGCATTGAACGGAGAAATAGCCGCACCGGTGTCGCGCAGCAAAATTGCACGAATGTATGTTACAAATGCAGCAGGACCTGCAGCAGCCACAAATGAGATTCCGTGATAGCTCGGGTTAGGCTCAGACAGCTGCGGATACTTTCCGCCGGCTGTCCAGTCAAAGCTTCCTCCGTCAACAACGACGCCGCCAAGCGTGGTCCCGTGTCCGCCGATAAATTTGGTGGCAGAGTGAATTACGATATCCGCGCCGTGCTCCAGGGGCCGGATCAGATAGGGCGTCCCGAAAGTATTGTCGATCAGCAGCGGAAGTCCGTGACGGTGTGCAATCTCTGCAACGGCATCAATGTCGGGAATATCACTGTGCGGATTTCCCAGCGTCTCGATGAAAATAGCACGCGTATTGTCCTGGATCGCACCTTCCAGTTCCGCGAGATCATGTACGTCAACAAACGTGGTGTCTATGCCATAGGCCGGAAGCGTGTGTTCCAGCAGATTGAAGCTGCCGCCGTAGATTGTCTTTTGAGCAACGATGTGTCCGCCTGCCTGAACAGCTGTCTGCAGAGCGTATGTGATGGCAGCGGCACCGGATGCGGTGGCAAGAGCGGCAACGCCGCCCTCAAGCGCTGCGACACGCTTTTCGAAGACGTCCTGTGTCGAATTGGTCAGTCTGCCATAGATATTGCCGGCGTCGCGCAGTCCGAAGCGGTCTGCGGCGTGCTGGCTGTCATGGAAGACGTAGGAGGTGGTCTGATAGATCGGGACAGCGCGGGAATCCGTTGCCGGATCCGGCTGTTCCTGCCCGACATGGAGGGCGAGGGTTTCAAATTTCAGGTTTCTGTCCTTTAATGATACTTTGCTCATGATATAGTTCTCCTTCTATAATATCAAGTTATCCCACCGAAGAGGTAGGAATAGTTCGTAAAAATATGCGGATGCCGGTAAGAGGCCGGCACCCGCGTGATGCCTTGCAGGTTAACGATATCTCATCAGCGGTTCCCGGAAGAGAACTTTATACCTGCGGGCTACAGTCTGCATCCGGAAACATGATTCAACTTTCAAAAAGTGCAGTGGAATAATATCTGTCGCCGGAATCCGGAAGAAGCACTACGATAGTCTTTCCTTTGTTTTCCGGCCGTTTTGCAATTTCAGTGGCAGCATAAAGTGCTGCACCGGATGAGATGCCGACCAGAACCCCCTCCGTATAAGCAAGTTTTTTGGCAGTGTCAAAGCAGACGACATTATCGACCGGGAATACTTCATCATAGATTTCTGTATTCAGGACCTCCGGGACAAATCCCGCGCCGATTCCCTGGATCTTATGCGCGCCGCCGTGGCCTTCGGAAAGGACGGGGGAGGTCTCAGGTTCGACTGCAACAATCTTTACATCCGGATTTTTTTCTTTTAAATAGTTGCCTGTTCCGGTGATGGTTCCGCCGGTGCCTACGCCTGCGACAAAAACGTCAACATTTCCATCGGTATCCGCCCAGATTTCCGGACCGGTTGTCTCGTAATGTGCAGCCGGATTGGATGGGTTTTCAAACTGACCGGTCAGAAATGCGCCGGGCGTCTCTTCGACGATTTCTTTTGCGCGGGCAATTGCACCTGACATGCCTTTGCTTCCGTCAGTCAGAACAACGGTTGCACCATATGCTTTCAGGATATTCCGGCGCTCTACGCTCATTGTCTCCGGCATGGTCAAAATCACTTTGTAGCCTTTTGCGGCAGCGACAGATGCCAGTCCGATGCCGGTGTTGCCGGAAGTTGGTTCTACGATTGTGGCACCGGGCGCCAGCTTTCCGGCTTTTTCTGCGTCTTCAATCATTTTTTTGGCGATGCGGTCTTTCACGCTGCCGGCCGGATTGAAGTATTCAAGTTTCGCAAGGATCCGTGCTTCCAGCCCAAGTTCTGCTCCATAATTGGTCAATTCAACCAGCGGAGTGCTGCCGATCAGTTCAGTTGCGTTTTTGTATACGTTTGCCATGGTTTATATTCTCCTTTGGAATTGTTTAAATCTCGTATATCCTAGTTGATAAATAGGATTATAGGGTATAAGAAACCGGATGTCAAGAGCTTTTTGTATTTTTAATTTAAATAGGTTTTTAATTTTTATGCCGTCATGTATAATATAGATATCTATACTTGTTTTCGAGGATGCGTTCAGGAGCAGAGCCGTTCCGTTTTGTTCGAAGGAGGGTAGGATGAATTACGAGTTATTGCAGAAATTAATAGACAGCTACATCGAAAAGTATTCGCTGATGAACAACCAGGAACATCATGAGATTTATAAATGGACAGCGGTAAGTAATTTCCAGAAATATTGGGATATTGATGCGGAAAATTTCGGGAAGATGTTCAAGAAGGCGTTGTCTGAATCAGAAAATCTTGTAGATGATAATGTCATGCAGCCAGGCCGCGGCATCGATTTTCTCTGCAAACAGGGAGATGAGTGGATGGAGCGTGTGCGCGATGCGTTTCGCGATCTGCTCGCCATTGATAATTCTGATTACAGCCGGAGACAGAAAAAGATCAATACATTTGTAGATGTAATCAACGGGATGTTGGAGGAAGCCGGCAGCGAGGAGTGGAAATACAGACAAAATCCGAAAGCTGTTATCATGTATCTCTCGTTCATCGAGCCGGACGACAATTACATGTTCCGGGAAGGCGAAGTCAAGGCGTTTGCCAACTATGTCAGATATACAGGCAAGATCGGAAGCGGGAAATCCTTCAGTCTGAAGAGCTACTACAAGATGTGTGAGGAGATTGTGGCAAGGCTGCAGGATGAGAGCGACCTCATGGAGATCGTTGCCGGAGAACTGGAAAAAGAAGCCGGCCGGACTGATGATAATGCAGTAACGGATATTGACGGAGAAAACCATATTCTGGCGTTTGACCTGATATACTGTGCGCAGAATTACGATTTTTATGAAGAACAGCTCGTGACGACAAAGAAACGTCCGGCGTCTGCATTAAAGAGCGATGAGAAAGAGCAGCAGGCAGCTCTTTTGCGGCAAAAGATCAGCGGCATACAGGAAACGCTGGATATCGCTGCAGAGAAGCGGACGCAGCTGACGCTGCCGGATCTTTCAGGACAGCAGGTCGTGCATAAAAAATACGGAACAGGTCAGGTAACTGCGCAGGAAGGCCATTATCTGACGGTGCAGTTTGGAGAAACGACAAAGAAATTTACACTTCCGGATGCGCTGATTAAAGGCTTTCTTCAGCCGGAAGACGAAAAAGAGGTTAAGCTGTGTGAGGAAATAGCGGCACTGGATGCAGAAAAAGAGCGCTGTGCACGGGAACTGCATATTTTAGAGCTGGAACTTGCACTGATCAAATAAAAGAAAAAAAGAATCGTCAGAGGATTCGGAAAAGGGAGAAAATAAAAATTGAGCGAGCGGAGAAGCGGAATCCTGATGCCGGTGACGGCGCTTCCGACCCGATACGGGATCGGCGGCTTTTCACCGGAGGCATATGCATTTGTGGACAGACTGGAGCGGGCCGGTCAGAAAATATGGCAGGTACTGCCGATGGGGCCTACCGGGTATGGGGATTCGCCATACCAGTCCGCCTCTGCCTATGCAGGCAATCCATATATGATCTCGCTGGATTTTCTAAAAGAGGAAGGACTGCTGACACAGCAGGAATGCGATGCGGCGGATTGCGGCGGGAACCCTGCCTTTGTATCTTATGAAAAGATTTACCTGACCCGGCACAAGGTGCTCCGGAAGGCGTACGAGCGGTTTCAGGCAGACAAAGTGCCGGCATACGCACAGTTTATTGAAGATAATAAAAGCTGGCTGGAGGATTACGCGCTATATTCCGTTATAAAACAGGAACAGGGAGGAAAGCCCTGGATGGAGTGGCCCGATCCGCTTCGTCTGCGCGATGAAGCTGCCATAGAAGAGCAAAAGGAAACAATGGCGGATGAGATACAGTTTGTTTATTTTCGCCAGTACCTCTTTGCAAAGCAATGGAGCCGGCTGAAGACCTATGCAAATGAGAAGGGGATCAAAATCCTCGGGGACATTCCGATTTACGCGGCAATGGACAGCGCAGACGCATGGGCAGATCCGGCGCAGTTCCAGTTTGATGCTGACATGACGCCTGCAGGCGTGGCAGGATGCCCGCCGGATGCATATGCGGTTGACGGACAGCTCTGGGGAAATCCGCTGTATGACTGGCCCTATCACAAGGAGACAGGCTACAGCTGGTGGATCAGCCGGATGCGTCATATACAGACATTATATGATATCGTAAGAATCGATCATTTTCGTGGATTTGAAGCATATTATTCCGTCCCGTACGGAGAACCGACCGCCCGCAACGGCCACTGGGAGCCCGGACCGGGCATGGACATTTTCCGTGCGCTGGAAGCGGCCCTGGGCAAGATGGATGTCGTCGCGGAAGATCTTGGATTCCTTACAGATTCTGTGCGGGAGATGGTGCGGGAGAGCGGTTATCCGGGAATGAAGGTGCTGCAGTTTGCTTTTGGAGACAGCCCGTACAATGAATACCTGCCGCACAATCATATCCGGAACTGCATTGTATATACTGGAACGCATGACAACGAGACCTCGCGCGGCTGGTTCAAATCCATGCCGGAATATGTGCGGAAGTATTGTCTCGATTACCTTGGCTGTCCGGAACATACAGAAGAACAATTTGCTGAAGATATGATCCGCACGGCACTCTCGAGCGTTGCGGACACGGCTGTCATCCCGATGCAGGACTATCTCAATCTGGACAACAGCGCACGCATCAACGAGCCGTCTACGCTCGGCGGGATCAACTGGTGCTGGCGGATGCAGCCCGGCGCCTTCACGGACGAGCTGGCGGACCGGATCCGCCGCCTGACAGAGCGATACGGAAGATGCTGAAGCAATATAGTCTTCGATAAAAACAGGGCGTCGATTCTTACTGGCTTTTTGCCTGAACATCCCGAAGTGAATCAGGTTCAGACAAAATCCATAAGAATCGACGCCCGTACCGGTTTTATAAGAGAGCCGAAATCGTAAGTGACCGCCCGTCGTCAGACGCGGCGGTTATTTTACCTCTGTGCGCCGTAACCACAGCCTTTGCAATCGCCAATCCGAGCCCGAAACCGCCGGTCTCGGAATTTCTGGACTGGTCTGTGCGGTAAAACCGGTCGAACAGATGATCCACAGATTCCGGCACGATGCGCTCAGAAGTTGTGTTGCGGACTTCAAGCAGAATTCCTTTGCCCTGCGGAGCAAGTGAAAGGGAGATTTTGCCGCCGGCAGGAGAGTATTTAAGCGCATTATCCAGAAGGATCGAAACAAGCTGCCGGATTGCCTTTTCATCGCCGTGATAAGTCAGCATCGGCGTAATATTACCGGTATATTCCTTTTCTTCAACGATGGCGCGGGATCGGAAGGACTGTGAGATTTCTGTCACAACGTCAGAGAGCGGGAAGTCAATCATTTCAACCTGACGCTGCACCTCATCCATTCTGGACAGATAGACCAGATCGTTGGTGAGTTTTGTGAGGCGTTCTGTCTGCAGGCGTGCATCATCGATCCATTCGCTTTCCCCAACGTCCATTTCGAGGACAGAGAGATCTGCATTAATTACGGTCAGCGGCGTTTTCAGTTCATGCCCGGCATCTGTGATAAACTGCTTTTGCTTGTCATAGCTTTCCTGAATCGGCCGGACAATCCGGCGGGAAAACAAAATAACCAGAAACATTACAGATGCAAATCCGACCAGTGATACGAGAATCGTTGTAATCAGGAAGGAATGCACATTGGAAAGTGAGCGGGTACAATCAAGAAAGAAGACCGTTGTTGTGCCGGATTCCTCATCTGTCTGCTGCAGCCAGCGGTAATTGCCGGTAAATCCTTTTGTGCGGGAGTTGCCGAATATTTCTGCGGCATAAGCTTCTGCAGTATCTTCATCGACGGCGGCAATGTTCCGGGTGTCTGATTTTGTTACGTTACCGTCGGTGTCCAGCATTACACTGAAGTAGCGGGACTCGAAGGGGGTTTCTTCTGTAATGCCGCGCATGTGATTGAAATTATCATTTTTTCGGAAGGGTTTCTGAGCGCCGGATGGTGCATTGTTGTCAAAGGAATCTGTGTCGTCCGGCTTTTGGGGACGCTGCTGTCCGTCATCCGTGCTGTTATCCGGACTGTTATTTATGCTGTTGTCTATACTGTCACGCATGCCCGGAAAAATCCCCTGATTTTCTGCAAGAATGGAAAGAATCCGGTCAGAGTCCCGCAGGACATTCCGGTAATTCAGCAGATTGATCGCTGTCATGATAATCACAAGAACAGCAAGGACAGATGCCATCGTCAGCAGGATGAAGCGGGTTCGCAGCTGTTTAAACATGGAAATACTCCTTGGTTGTTTATTCTGTTTTTTGTTCCAGAGAGTAACCGACGCCGCGGGTTGCCTTGATCTGAATATCGGCGCGCAGGGACGTCAGCTTTTTGCGCAGATAGGAGATATAAACCCAGACGACATTGATCTCGGCGTCTGTCTCAAACCCCCATATTTTTTCCCGCTGCGCATCAGCATTTCCATCATCTGGAATTCTTTGTTTGCCAGATGAAAGCTGCCATACGGAGAGGACAGTTCATAGCCGGAGAGATCCAGCGTAATATTCCCCATTGTAAGGTTACTGTCTGCGACGACATTTTGTGAGCCGGTCCGCAGCATGGCGCGGATGCGGGCAAGTAATTCCTGCGGAGCGAACGGCTTTGTCAGATAATCGTTGGCACCGGCGTCCAGTCCGTGTACCTTATCATCAATCTCGGATTTTGCGGTCAGCATCAGAACGGGAACCAGAATCCCCTGTGCCCGGATCTTCTCCAAAACTTCAAATCCGTCCATTTTCGGCATCATGACATCCAGAATAGCACCGTCGTAATTTCCTGCCTCCAGATAATCCAGTGCATCCTGCCCGTTAAAAACGGCGTCTACGGAATAGTTTCCGCGTTCCAGTATTTTTACTAGCGCTTTTGAGAGTGAACGCTCATCCTCGGCAAGAAGTAAACGCATAGGTAAATCCTCCTAAAACAGGTCAGTGTTTCTGCAAAATTATATCACACAGATGGTGTTATGAAAAAGCATATCATGAAAGCCTTAAACAAAGCTTAATTAACATGTGCGCTTTTGAGCCATGGCTCAATGCTAACGCACAAAAGAACGGCTGCCGCACAGGATAGTGCAGCAGCCGCTATTTAAACAATAAGCCTGGATACGGTATCTTAGAAGATATCGTTCGGAACCGGGCCGTCCGGTCCGCCGTACTTGTAGAAGCCTTCGCCGCTCTTCATGCCGAGCTTGCCTGCGCGGACCATCTGCTTCATAAGGATCGGAACACGGTACTTCGGATCGCCTGTCTCCTCTTCGAGGGTGTTCATGATAGCCATGCAGACATCCAGTCCAACCAGATCGCCGAGTGCCAGCGGTCCCATCGGATGGTTTGCACCGAGCTTCATGCAGGTATCGATACCGGCTACATCAGAAACGCCCTCCTGCAGGCAGAAGATACCTTCATTGATGTACGGGATCAGGATACGGTTTACAACGAATCCCGGAGACTCGGAAACCTTAACAGGAACCTTGCCGATTGTCTTAGCAATCTCAACCATCTTATCAACATAGTCAGCCGGAGTTGTCAGGCCGCTTGCGATCTCGATGAGCTTCATAACAGGTGCCGGATTGAAGAAATGAAGTCCGACAACAGGCTTCGGAAGTCCTGCGGAGATCTCTGTGATGGAGAGGGAAGAAGTATTGGTTGACCAGATTGTATCTTCCTTGGTGTTGACATCGTTCATCAGGTGTGTCAGAACGCTGAGCTTAACACTCATCTCCTCGGAGATAGACTCAACGACGAGGTCTGCTTCACCTGCGAGGTCATCCATCAGACCCCATGCCAGACGATCTTTAACGCCGTCGAGGAGAGACTGATCAGCTTTGCCTCTTGCGACGCGCTTCTCAATACCGCCGATGATCTTGTTGTAAGCCTTCTCGATACGCTCCGGATTACGTCCGCACAGAAAAACCTTCTCAATGTCAGCGCACTGTGCAAAAGCCTGAGCGATACCACTACCCATAGCACCATTGCCGATAACTGCAACTTTCATGTGTATTTCTCCTTATTTTATTACTGTGAAGATTTGTGCTGTTCCTCTGCAGGTCATTTGCGGGGCCGGTACTTAACGACTGGCGCTCCCCGGGAGCGACAGAGTTTAGTACCGCTGCCCGAGCAACTAAGTGCGAACGGGCCTGCATGAGGAACTCACAAATCGAACTTACTGATTAGTCCCTCTCAACAACCATTGCGCAGCCCATGCCGCCGCCGATGCAGAGGGTAGCAAGACCCTTCTTCGCATCTCTTGCCTCCATCTCGTGCAGCAGGGTGACGAGAATACGTGCCCCGGATGCGCCCACCGGATGGCCCAGTGCGATGGCGCCGCCGTTGGGGTTCAGCTGTCTGTCCACATCGATGCC
>CAZRNI010000055.1:10371-10586 GCA_964601425.1 uncultured Eubacterium sp.
TCTCGTGAAGCAGAGTACCACGGATCCGGCAGCCGGAAGCTCCGATCGGAGGTCCAAGTGCAACAGCGCCGCCGTTGACATTGACTTTGTCCATATCGAACTCAAGGTCATGTGCAACTGCCAGAGACTGTGCTGCGAATGCTTCAATTGCTTCGATCAGGTCCCTATCGGAAACCTTCATGCCGATGCGGTCCATAAGCTTTCTGGTAGCTGCG
>CAZRNI010000056.1:0-10296 GCA_964601425.1 uncultured Eubacterium sp.
CTGGCGGTACGGAACTTTTTAATTTTTTACTGTCCTCTTGACGGGTAGCACACCAAGATGGGATCAGCTTTCTTTATGTACGGTGTATTGCGTTTGTGGTCAGAAGTAAAAATAGAGGCCTGCACGAGGTTGACATAGTACAGAGCAGGATGATAAAATAAAGGAGTATGATTTACATAAATAAAAACAGGATATCAAATGACTTGCAAAAAGTAATACATAAAGTTATACTAATTATGAAGAAAGAGATAGAAAAGATAATTGTTGAGTGGGATGATAATAAAAATCGGAACAATTTTCGAAAGCATGGCATCCACTTTGAGACGGCGGCTTTGGTATTTGCTGATGCGGATCGAATAGAATACTATGATAAGGTACATAGTGTGGATGAAGATCGTTTCATCGTTTTAGGATGTGTTCATGGCGTCCTTTGTATTGTATATACGATGAGAGGTGAGGTCATAAGATTGATATCTGCACGCGTGGCAAATTCGATCGAAAGGAGAATCTACTATGGCGAGTGAAAAGATTGTCAGAACAACGATATATTCCGGACAGCAGCCGACAGAAGCAATGAAAAAAGAGGTGGAATCTGCTTCTGTGAAGCCGGTTAGATCTGATGAAGATGCTCCGGAACTGACGTTAGAGCAATATGCGGAGATGGCAGAAATCGCACGTAAAAGGCGTTCCCGGAACGTGAAACCGGTTATATCCTTAAGAATATCACAGGAAACACTGGAAAAAGCCAAGGCTACAGGCAAGGGATATACGGGCTTTTTGAGCAGACTTCTGGACAACGCAATTAACGATCCGCAAATGGTTGCTAAGAGTTTATGAATCCAATGAAAATCTCTGCATAAATCACGAAGAGCTGATCTCAGAGATGGGATCAGCTTTTCAGCGGCTTTGATTCGTTTACACAGAATCAGATTATGATAAAGTGTTGAAGAGCATTAAAAGAAAATAGCAAACAGAACTTAAAAAGGTTATATCTGATGTAGATTACGTCAGACCAGGGAATTATTACAAATAAGGAGACACAAGATCATGACCAGAAACGAAGCATTTGACCTTCTGAAGAAATACAACAAAGATCCGTTTCACATTCAGCACGCAATCACGGTCGAGGCACTGATGAAGTGGTTTGCTGCAAATCAGGGTTATGCCGATGAGGCGGAGCACTGGGGGCTTGTCGGTCTGCTGCATGATATCGATTTTGAGCAGTATCCGGATCAGCATTGCATCAAGGCGCCGGAGCTGCTCCGTGACGGCGGTGTAAGTGAAGACATCATTCATAGCGTAGTCAGCCACGGATACGGGATCACCGTAGATGTGAAGCCGGAGCATCACATGGAAAAAATCCTCTTTGCCAGCGACGAGCTGACCGGCCTGATCTGGGCGGCTGCGCTGATGCGCCCGTCGAAGAGTACGAAGGATATGGAGCTGAAGTCCCTGAAGAAAAAGTATAAGAGCAAGGGATTTGCAGCGGGATGCAGCAGGGAAGTGATTGCGCAGGGTGCGGAAATGCTCGGCTGGGAGCTGGACGAACTCTTGCGGAAGACATTGTCAGCGATGCAGGCCTGTGAGGACGAGATTAATGCACAGCTTTAAATGGCAGGCCCACAAAGTGCGCAGCGCAGCTTGCGTGCGATCAGAGATTGCGATTAAAAGAAAGTGGTAAAGGGTGCAGTAAAGTATACTGTGAAGGTGCAGCAATGAATCAGGTCCTGAAACCGGATTGTGAGATGCATACAACCGTATTACTTGAGACGATGGCCGGAAAGGGTACAGAAATCGGCGGAACATTCGAAGAACTGCAGGCGGTCATTGAAAGAGTTGACGATGCCGATAGAGTGGGTGTGTGTTTTGATACTTGCCATACGTGGGATGCAGGGTATGACCTGGTCAATGATCTTGACGGTGTCCTGCAGCATTTTGACGATGTGATCGGGCTGGATAAACTAAAAGCAGTTCACCTGAATGATTCGAAAAATGTATGCGGCTCACACAAAGACCGCCATGAAAAGCTGGGCAGGGGGATGATCGGACCTGATGCATTAAAAAGGTTTGTGCTGCACCCGGCGCTAAGCGGTCTCCCGTTTATCCTGGAAACACCAAATGATGCGGCGGGTTATCAGAGGGAGATTCATGAGGTATGGAGCTGGCTGAATGTATAAAAAGAAAGCGTTTTATTCCTTTTACATGTGAAAGCTGATACTTCTGACACAAATAGTAACACTAATAGCAACTGCGGATACATTGGCGGACAGAGGCCTTTGTATCCGCAGTTTGTTTGTTAATCCGGCTGCAAAAAGATTTGCTGTAAAGGTATCATTTCGCTCTTGCCATTTTATTCATATTTGCTATATCCGCTCAGATCCGGCAGTTCAAATGTTCCTTCCGGGATTTCGCCGGAAATATTCTTGATTACTTTTACAGATTCCATATTGATATCGTCGCCATAGGATACACTTTGGTAGATGGCATAGACGTCATTATCTTTCATATAATACCGTTCGGTCATAGGGGTTCCCAGTGCTTCTGCCTCCGGATAATTGTACTCATAATACGAATATTCGGCAGCGTCGCCATTTTCCGCGTCTGCGACAAGCGGAATCGTGCCGGTCCCTTCCGCAACAAAGCTGCGTCCCTGCAGGTTCGTCCCCTGTTCCATAGCGGCCTGTAAGTTGGCTTTTGCTTCTTCGATTATGCTGCTTACATCCTGCTCAATGTATATTTTTGAATTCTCGTTGATAGAGAGGACTTTCCCGTCGATGGAATAGCTTCGTTCATTTTTGTTTTCGGTATAGGTGTTGATCCCGTCGACGGCAGCGGTTTCTTCGACGGAGAAGCTGCTTACATAATTATCGTATGTCTGGATATAATGATTTGTTGCCAAAATGTCAAGATAATTGCACTGCGGGATATCCTGCAGCCCCATCCACGCATAGGGATGTATATCCTCTGTGCCGCTGCTATTTGCAGATGCTGAGGAAGATGAAGCGTCGGAAATGGACGAAGATGCGGGTGCATCCTCAATGTCTGCATTTGTGACAGATGAGGATTCTTCTGCTTCCTGATCTTTGGCAGTGACAGAATCAGCAGTAATGCCCTGTTCGCTTGCTGCCTCCGATTTCTCCTGACTGGAGGTATCTGGCTGAGATGTTTTTGCTGTGTCGGACGAAGAACCGCAGGCTGTTGAAAAGAGCACTGCGGCAAGCAGGATCGCTGTTATGCCTGGGAATATTCTTTTCATGAGATAGGCCTCCTTTCAATTTTGCTGTGGGTTGAATCATCGAAGATCAAACTATATTTGATGACAGTAACTCATATATAACCATAGTAACATGCGAACTACTTCCAATCAAGCGACACATGGTTTACTGAGAGGCTATGGGCCGGGAATGTTATTACTTGCGTACGCATCGGCCTGATGTGTACTTTGCATCTGCAGAAAACTAGATCTGCGGCTCTGGTCAGGGGTTAGATTTGCAGATTCCTGCGTACGCATCGGCCTGATGCGGACTTTACATCCGCAAAAAATGAGTTTCCTTAAAACAGTACCTAGTTCAGGAGGACACACAATTTTCAAATCTTAATGGTTGCATTATTTGAGGCTTTTGGTATAATCATGTCGTTAGCCACACCACAGAATTAGGTAATTCAAACTTTTTTGCCGTCTATTAATTTACATTTGTTTTTTGACGGATCGTATGCGGTTAACATGTTAATATCTCAGTATGAGATGCCTCCCGTATATATGCGACGGGCATTAAAATAGCATCAGTTGAAGGTGATTGTCGTTGCAGCACGCAGCTGGCAATACACCTGTGTCAGTGGAAAATGGATCCCGCCTCGAGCAGCTCTAAATAAGGCGGGATATTAATTTGAAAAAAAGACGATTACCCGTCTTTAGGCACCATCGAAAAACGAACATGAAATGAGGCGAGTAATATGAATCGTTTGATAAATATAATATCGAATTTAATACGTCCTTGCATTTCTTTGATACGTTCCTGTGTTACAGGAAATGTAGATAAAAAGAGCGCATGGCAGCGGATGAGAATGGTAGTTGCAGCGATTGTGGTATTTACTGTGACATACTCTCTGGTACTTCCGGCGATTGCGTTTGATCAGCAGGCGGCGTCTTCGACGCCGGGAATTGATGATAGTATAGCAGTTTCGGCGGTGGGTTCTGAGGAAAATACTGTCGGCCAAGATATTAACAATAGTACACTGGACGAGCATGAACATGATGAAGAGTGCATTTCGAGTGAAGAAAATGGATTGGATGCTTCATCAGAATCTATAGAAAATATGGATTCCGATGGAAAGGGTACTGAAAATGATACTGTGGGAAATTCTGCAGAAATTGAAGATGCTGACACGGAAATTGAAAGTGAAGGACATACAAACACAGAATCGATAAATGAAGAGTACACAAACACGGAGACCGTGGATGCTGAAAATGAAGGAACAATTATCTCAGATGTTGAATATGTAAATAGTGATACTCTGGATGATGATGATACTAAGATCATCGGTACTTATATTAGTGCAAGTGGCGATAACTATGAAGTAACAGTAACATATGGGGAAGATAGCGGGATACCTGATGGCTCTGTTCTGGAAATAACTGAATTCAAAAAGAACTCAACTGAATATCAGGAGGCATATGAAACTGTTCTTCGGTCTAAGGAGGAGCAGAGTTCGTTGGAAAACGACGCCTTTGCAAACAGGATAGGAATAGAATATGGATTAGAACAGAACAATAATTCAGATAGAACGATCATCGATATACTAGAACCGAGTCCCGTAGAGATGGAAGTGCTGGATATAAGTATATTTGATGAGAATCATGAGATGATTGAGCCACAGGCGCCGGTTTCAGTTTCAATAGTACGAAATGCTTTGCCGGAAGATGCTCCGGTCTCACTTTTAGAATCAACATTGACAGTTGATCATTTGAATGATCATACCGGAAATATGACTGTAGAAACTGTCGCTGAGCCAGTTATAGAAGGCTCCGATCAGGTTGAGGTAAGAGAAGAATCAATTCAGATTGATTTTCTTACTGATAGTTTTTCTACTTATACGATATCGTGGGGAGGAGGATTAAGCGGAACCGGTATTTCAGGGATACAGGAAGGACAGTATATCATATATGCGCGTGATGCATACAATGGTAATTATTACGCACTGCTTCCACAAAGAAATAATGATGGAACATTAAAAACGGTGCAGCTTACCAATACCAATGGAGTGATTAGTTATACGGGTGATGTCAGTGATCTGTATTGGACATATTCAAAATACTATGATTCTTACAGATTCTCTTTTAGGAGCGGTACTACGACATATTATCTGGCGGCCGGAACTTTTGGAAGACAGGTAAGGACTAGTACTAATGGAGCGAATGGCTACGGCAATGCGAATACAACGTTATTTGGCCAGTACAATGATCACCTTCACGCCGCGGGAGATACGTTTCTTCGTTGTTACAATGGGGTATTTCAATTTATCACGGATGTGAGCTCAGGGTGGGAGAACCGCTCTCAGGTGTTTTTTGCCGAAGCACCGAAAACAAAGAATGTAACAGTTCATTATGGCTATATGAATGGAAATTCTTTTGTTGAATTTTCGAACGAAAATGATGGTAACGTGCCGGCAGGAACAATTATTCCGGGACCGGCTCAGCATGGGGATCAGTGGGACCTTGAGAAAACCATCCCAGGGTATAGATATGTTACGGCTAGGCTGAATAACCCGACAAATGGAAGAGAGATTTCTTCTCTGTTGAATACGGATCCTCCTTACAAAGCAAATATTAATAACACTTTTGAAAATGCGGATCAGTCTGCATATCCTTCATATACCAGCAGTACCGCACCTACTAGCTTTGTTTCAGAATGGCGTTATCGACAGCTGTCAAAAAGTAACTGGAACCCGACTGGAGAACATAACAAATCTTCAACTGAGCCGATAACAGGATATGGCATAACAAAGCCGGTATCTTTCACAGAATCAGATAAGGATATCTATGTTATCTATGAAAAAGGGAGCATGAGTGGTGGCAGCGGAGATGGTAATCCGCCTGATCTTGGAGAACTGAACGCTCCAACGACTGATAAACAGGTAGCATCTAATCATGACGGAACTTATGATGTTACGCTGAGCGCAAAAGGCGAAAAGAGGAACGCGGAATCTTCTACGAAGGCCAATGTGGTAGTTGTTCTCGATACATCCTGGAGTATGTATGAAAAAGTTGGTAATACCAGGCAGTCACGCATGGAAGTAGCAAAATCTGCAATCGGCTCCCTGGCAGATAAATTGTTTGCGCTAAATGCGAATGAAACTGATACGATCGAATTGGCATTTGTCAATTTCGCTCAGCGTGTGCGGAATGAAGAGGAGATGCGGACTATCTATTCCGGAACAGATGCTACTTCGTTTAAGAATATGATAAACGGATTGGATTGTGCTTCAGGAACCAACTGGGATGATGCCTTGTATGCAGCCAATCATATCTATTTTAACGATAATGATCCTACATATATTGTATTTGTTACTGATGGTGATCCTATTTCCTGCGCACATCCCTATGGTAAATATGATGACTGGGACGGAGGAACATATTATACTGGCAGATCGAATTATGAGTATGCGCTTGCTGCCAAGAATCAGGCAGACTTAATTGTTAGCAATAATAAGACTTTGTATACAATCGGTGCTTTTGGCCAAATCTCCAATCTTCAGGCAATTGGCGGAACCTATCTGGGACAGGCAAATAACACCACTGCTATCAATGGATATTTCGATAATATTATTGCGGATATTCAGAGTGCACTGGGCTATAAAGATATCACAATCAATGATGGTATCACGGCATTGTCTTCGACAGGTCTGGCAAGAGGGGATATCACAAGTCTGCGGTATTATCGCTCCGGGGGTAAGAACGCTGATGGTTCAGAGAAGTATGATCACACGGCAAACAATGGCCACGGAGTGGAATGGAAAGATGCTCCGGCCGCCTACCTGCTGGAAGTCAAGTCTGAAAACGGAGGGACAAAATATTATAAGAACGGGACAGCTGTATCCCTGAGCTCATTGACTGATCTTACGGAAGCAGAGTATCTTGAAAAGTATCCGGTTGGTACGCGGACGGTGATATGGGATATCAACGAAGGATCAGAGGAATTGGTGGAAGATGGCGTGACTTACACAATGATCTTCACTATGTGGCCCAGTCAGGAAGCGTATGATATGATCGCCGACCTGAACAACGGAACGATCGACTACGACAAGGATCTGAGTCAGGCAGAGAAAGACCAGGTATTTTTGGATGGTAATGTGTATTATCTGAAAACAAATACTAAGGCAACAGTAGATTACACATCTGTAAAACTGATAAATGGCAAAATATCAGGAACACCGACATCTGCTTCTGCTCCGATCGAAGATCCAAAGGGTAAGATGAACCTGGATACCAGCATCATGACCGTTCGCAAGGAGTTTGCCCATCTGATCAACGAGGCAGATCCGTATGAGGAGATCGTCTTCTACCTGCTGGTGGATGGAAAGTACTACAACAAAGACGGAACGCTGTCTGACACGCTGGATGAGTCAAAGGTTTATGCGATCAATCTTCCAAAGGGCGGCAAGTGGGAAGACACGGTCTATATCGCACCGGGACTTATGCGAGGCGGAGAAATCCTGGAGACAGGGCATAATTACTCATTGGAAGAGAAGATCGTCAGCGGAAATCCGTACGAGTATGAGTTTGCACCGCAGACGGTCCGGCCGATGGTGATCACAGCTGTTCCGACCTTCTTAGTAGAAAAAGATAGATTTAACACAAACACAGAGAACAAAAAGGAGTACACATTTAACGATACAAATAGCTCCTATATTGAAGTAACCGGCAAATCTGATGCGGATGGAACCTATTATGTAGCCTCTGAAAATAACGGCTCACTGGTCGGTGTAAACCATAAAACGTCTGAGCTGGATATCACAAAAATAATTAATGATCCACAGAATCTGTTGACAGATGCGCAGGAGAATGCAGAAACATTCACTTACCGCGTGACGCTTCAAATCCCTGATGGGTGCGACCCGTCCGGTATTGTTGGTTATGAATATGTGCCGAGAACGCAAAGCAATGCATATACTCTGTTCGGCTATCAGACTGGTCAGTCGGCATTTATAGAGGACATAGAAAGGTTTAACGGCAAGACCTACCGTGCGTGGAATACACTTGTATATGATGCCCTGATCGAATATGACAGAGTGACTGAGAACGGAAGAACTTTCATCAGGGCAAAGCGGGACAATAATGGGAATATCATATGGAAAGTGCCCGCTTCGAATGGGTATCATACCATTACCTATGATATGACTCTGAAGCAGGATGAGGTGATTCGTTTCACCAACCTGCCTACCGGCACGAAGTATAGTATCCAGGAGATTTATGCCAATAAATATCCGGCGGACAATGTTGGGGGCAAAACAGATGGCAGAACACCTGTGGCTGATGAGAGTAATCTTGCAGCCGAGGGATATGAGATCGAGCAGGTCCAACATACTGGAGGTACGCTGTCAGTAGATAAATCCATGGTGACAGGAACAATCGAATCGCCTGATATGCGTTACTACAACCAGTATAAAAATCTCATGAAAACGGCTCCTGATCGCGGGAAGATTAAAATCAAAAAGATTGATAAGGAACATCCGAATACGGTGTTGGCAAATGCAACATTTGAAATCCATTCCGGCAGCAACAAAATGTATCTGCAGAATGGAAAAATCCTTGGACAGTCGGATGTCGAGAAAATCATCAAGATGTCGATCTCAGATGACGGCGCGGCCAACGCTATGAAGGAGAATGGTATCAGCGCATCCTTTAAGATTGGCGAGATCGAAATCAGTGCGTTTGTCAATAATACTGTATATGAACTGAAGGAAATCGAGGCTCCGGCCGGATATATAATCACGACAGGAAGCGTTTATTTCAAAGCAGAGAAAAATGACGAAGATGTTATATGTTTGCGCCTGACAGATCAGGATGGAAATATTCTGAAGGATGAGCAGGGTAATCCTGTTCAAGATAATGACAATGCATCTGTTGCAGATAATGGACTGACTATTTCGATTAAAAACGAACCTGGCGCAGTCCTGCCAAACACCGGCGGGCCGGGCACAAACTTAATCTATCTCCTCGGCATCATGCTGACGGGACTCGCGACAGCGGGACTGGTGATGAAGAGACGGAGTGTTGGATTTCCCAAATAAAAAAAGTCTGGGAGAACATTAGCAATTCCGGATATAAAAGACAGAGAAGTTGGTCTCCAGAAAAATGGAAGTGTCAGCTTCTCTGTTTTTTGAATATCATGTTTTATGGTTGACCTCCGCATAATATCCGAGTAAAATAAAGTCACACTTTAGAAAACTCGGAAAGTGAGGGCGTAAGGATGTACATTAATCGCCATATGGAACAGAAAATCAAAGAGATGTCAAAGTACTATCCGGTAATCATGGTATGTGGGCAGCGACAGGTCGGTAAATCTACGATGCTGCATCACCTGAAAGAAGATGGCCGCAGATATGTTACATTTGATGATGGGAACGCAAGGCGTATTGCGACAGAAGACCCGGCGCTGTTTTTTGAGACGTATGGATATCCCCTTTTAATTGACGAGTTCCAGCGTGTTCCGTCCATCCTGATTGAGATGAAAAAAATAGTAGATGCGAAGACTTTAGCCGGTGAAGATGCAGGGGGCATGTTCTGGCTGACCGGATCACAGAAATTTAAGATGATGAAAGATGTTTCAGAGTCTCTTGCCGGAAGAATTGCAGTATTTGATCTGGCAGGATTATCGGCTGCTGAACGTGAAGGAAGAGAAGCAGCGTTCTTTCATCCGGACTTACCGGCTTTACGCGAGCGTTTTAAGAATACGGTGAAGAAGGATATTCATAGGATTTACGAGGAAATATATTGGGGCAGTATGCCAAAACTCAGAACGACAGACATGGATCGTGATCGTTTTTATATGGACTATGTAAATACTTACATTGAGCGGGATGTAAAAGATCTGGCACAGGTTGAGAAACTTAATGAGTTTTACAATTTTCTTGTATATATGGCTGCCAGAACAGGACAGGAACTGAAGTATGGAGATATTGCAAAAAGCATAGGTATTTCTTCTCCGACAGCAAAAGAATGGGTAACGATATTAGAACGTTCCGGAATTATATATATTCTGAGACCGTATTACAGCAATATTTCAAAGCGTCTGG
>CAZRNI010000057.1:0-10281 GCA_964601425.1 uncultured Eubacterium sp.
CAGGCAGATTCAGGAAATCCTTTGAATGTCATGGTTTTCTTCATGCCTTTTGTCAGAAGGATCTTTTTGTATGCGGCCTTCTTTGCCTTCGGACATTTGACGACTGCTTTTTTGTAGATTCCGGTGAACGCTTTTGATCCTATTGTTTTCTTCGTAAGTTTAGTTGACTTGATTGTAATATTTTTCAGCTTCTTGCATCCGTAGAATGCTTTGGCACCAATGGATTTGACGTTCTTGCCGATGGTCACGGTTGTCAGCTTATCCATTCCCTTGAATGCGTTTTTTGCAATAGCAGTGACCGGGACGGTTTTACCGTTGACTTTGATGGTGGCAGGAATTGTCAGCTTCGTGAGCGTCTTGCTCTTCGGATTTTTCAGCGTTGCGGATCCGTTTTTGACTGTAAATGTTCCTGCTGAGGTTTTGATGGTTTTGGTGGTGCTGGATGCCTTGGTGCTTGTCGCTTTTGCAACTTGAATGTAATAGTTTCCAAAATTCGATCCCTTAGCAGTACTTCCACGGAAGTAAATGTTGATTTTATAAGTTCCTTCTTCGGTCGGTGTAAACGAATCTGTAAAGGTTTTTCCTATATCAGCCCCTTTATAGGAAAACTCAAATTCTTTTTTGATGGAATCTCCCTTTAATATTGTCATGACAAAATTATCGGCTAAGTTAGATGATATACCCCCCGGGAAAATATAGTTTGCATATTTATGAGGTGTAACAGAAAGTGAGATTGCCTGTCCAACGACATATTTTTCATTTGCCGAAGGAGAATTGACCGTAAAGATACTGCTGTCGTTGGTAAATTCTTTGTCCTCGTTCCATGCACCATTTGGATCCCATGAAATGGTAACGGAAGGTGTTGCCGGTTTCGTACCGCCTGTATACGAATATGCATAGATACTCTCAGGTGTGACAGCAATTCCTGCAAGCATAAGAAACGCTACTAACAATGACAATATTTTTTTCATTCCAAACATCCCTCCTTGTCATGAATCAATAGAAAAACCGCAGAATCACATGCGGCAGACTGCTGTCACAAGTGTTTCTCCGGCTAAATCTTTTCTACCAAAACTATATATCGTTATTGTACTATTCACACTCTTTCTGCACAACTGGTTATTTAAATATTTCCTGCACCCCGGAATACCTGCTGTATCCCTTGGCTCCATTGTAATAATCGAAGGCTGTGGGTTTAATTACATTCCAAATTCCGCACACAGGCTTTCGAATCTGGCTTTTTCCTTATCCTTAACCGCCTTTGACATATCATTCATGCAATGATGGATCACATCCGCATCTTTCAGGACTTCGTCCATCGGCGCATCGACTGTGCGTTTGTCATCATGATGATAGATTGCGGAACAGATCAGTTCCGTCTCCTCTTCATTTGTCAAACCCAGTTCTGTAAGAATTTTTCTTGCCAGTTCAGCTCCTTTGTGTGCGTGATAGTCATAGGAGCCTGACTGGTACGCATGCATGTCGTGAAGCATACCGGCCATGGAGGCCAGTTCTGCATCCATTCCTCTCTTCTTTGCTATCATTGTTGCCGCAAGGGATACCCCGTAAAGATGGGCATATGCACCGGCACGCTTATCTGAATCCTGCATTTTGTCCAATTCATTGTTAATATATATGCGAAGATATTTTAATCTGCTCATATGAACTCCTTCCGCAAATAACGCAGAACCCCCAGGAGCTGCAACTCCCGGGGGTTTCACATATCTAAAATATCAATTTATTTCTGATGCTCCAGCGCCAGTGTCTTTGTTGTGATGTCGCAGACTTCTGTCGGTCCGTAGTACTGGATTGCACCCGGATAGGTGAAGGAAGTCTCGACTGCCCATTTATCTCTGTGCTCTGCATAGTACTTGAACGGTGCGCCGTCAAGCTCTACGAGTGCTTTCTTGATAACCGGCTTGTCTTCGCCGTTTCTGCGCTCGATGTTCATCATCTTGGTGATCGGCATGCCGCCTGCATTCCACTCTTCTGCCGGTGCGGACAGGTTGGAAACCTTGGAGAGGTATCCTGTGTAGCCGTACTGAATCAGCATGAATGCGTTGTAGCCGAGTGAGTAGCAGTAGTCACTGTCGAAGTTGGACGGGAATGCGCATCTGCCTTCGTAGCCGAAGAAGTGTGTCATTGCCGCAAATTTGCCCTTGTATGTGCCGGCTGCCTTGCGCTCTGCCAGTTTGTTCTTAACCAGCTCTGCGAACAGCTTCTCGGATTCGATCAGGGATACCTGAACGTTACCGTGCGGGTCTCTCTCGAGGAACAGCTGCTGCTGAATGCCTGTCGGAAGCAGTGCAAATACTGCCATGGACTCTGCTGTGAGGCCTTTCTCGATGAATGCATACTTCTCTTCCCAGGACGGGAGTGCGTTGAACGCCTCTGTCTTCTCGCCTGCGAGCAGCTCGTTGATCTCAGCGATCAGTTTGCCGAACTCCGGTACAAACTCTACGATACCTTCCGGAATGATTGCAACGCCGAAGTTCTCGCCGTTGTTGCCTCTGGTCTCAACTGCATCTGCGATGTAGTCAGCGATCTCGGACAGGGACTGCTTCTTCGCTGCGACTTCTTCGCCGATCAGGCAGATGTTCGCCTGTGTCTCAAGTGCACACTCAAGTGCTACGTGAGAAGCGGAACGGCCCATAACCTTGATGAAGTGCCAGTATTTCTTGGAGGAGTTGCAGTCTCTCTCGATATTTCCGATCAGCTCGCTGTATGTCTTGGTAGCTGTATCGAAACCGAAGGAGATCTCGATGTCCTCGTTCTTCAGGTCGCCGTCGATGGTCTTCGGGCATCCGATAACCTGTACGCCGGTGTTGTGTGCTGCCATATACTCAGCAAGAACAGCCGCGTTTGTGTTGGAGTCATCTCCGCCGATGATAACGATCGCGGTAAGTCCGTGCTTCTTAGCGACTTCTTCTACTACCTCGAACTGCGGAACAGTTTCCAGTTTTGTTCTGCCGGAACCGATGATATCGAATCCGCCGGTATTTCTGTACTGATCGATAAATTCGTCAGTCATCTCGATATAGCTGTCCTCAAGCAGTCCGCTCGGGCCGCCCTTGAAGCCGAGAAGAACATTGTCTTTGTTGGTTGCTTTCAGTGCGTCGTACAGACCGCAGACAACGTTATGTCCGCCCGGTGCCTGTCCGCCGGAAAGAATCACGCCGACAACCTGCTTCTTTGCCTCAGATGTGTTTGCGCCCTTCTGGAATGTGATTTCGTTCTTTCCATACGTATTCGGGAACAGTGCTTTGATCTTCTCCTGATCTGCTACGCTCGCGGTCGGTGCACCGTCTTTATAGCAGATCTCGGAAATGCCGTTTCTGATCATACAAGGAAGCTTCGGTGCATAGCTGTATCTCGCCTTCTGAAGTGGTGAAAGAGTCATTGTAACCATCTCCTTTTCCATTTTAGTATTTACCCACCATCATTCCTATATTAAAGGATTTTCGCCTTGATGTAAACTGTTTTGTCGGCGGAGGCTTATATAATAAAGCAATTCTCCTGTATGCTGATTGACATAAATATTTAGTCATGCTATATTTATCGAAGCTGCACTTGTGTTGTGCAGCCAAAGCAGACAGGCACTGTTCAAGACGGCAGGCGGTTGGCATCACTTTCCGAAAGGAGGTGATCTTATGCCGATTACAATAACGTTTCACGTGTTTGGTATCACCATCACAGTTAGTGTAAAAAGCAACAACCGCCACTCGGCAAAGTGACGGTTGTTAAATAAATAAAAAACCAAACTGAGCCAACCGCCTGACGGCAGTGCCTCCTGTTGCTATTATTTTATGATCTTCCTCTCATTCTGTCAATGTGTTTTATGTCATGTGCTTTCAGTATGTGCCTCCAAACATTCGGTTTTCCAGAAAGGCTTCCTATATGAATTACGCAGAAATCAAAGAATATGACATTGCGAACGGACCGGGCGTGCGTCTCTCTCTCTTCGTATCAGGGTGTACGCATCACTGTGAAGGCTGCTTCAATGAAGTGACATGGGACTTCAACTATGGCGTGCCTTTTACAGAAGATACGGAAAATGAAATCCTCACACTGCTGGATGATCCCTCCTACCGCGGCCTCACGCTGCTCGGCGGGGAACCCATGGAGCCGGGTAACCAGCGCGCGCTTTTGCCCTTCCTGAGGCGCTATAAAGAACGGTATCCGGCTAAGGATCTGTGGTGCTTTACAGGGTATCTGCTGGACCGTGATCTGCTCGGCTGGGATGCTGCCACGGATGTATCCGAGCAGCGTCTTCCGCTGCAAAGAATCGCAATTCCGGAAACCATCGAACTGCTGGGTATGATTGACGTCCTTGTGGACGGCGAATATATGGAAGACAAGAAGGATATTACCCTGCTCTACAAAGGTTCCGCCAACCAGCGCACGATCGATGTGCCGAAGACACTCGCGGCCGGCCGCATCGTGCAGTGGGACCCGTCGGGCGTCTCCATGTCGAAGACGGCACACCTGTAATATCCCTGTGCTGAACTGTTTCATTTTTATCTCTCTGCACCAAACTGCTGCATTTTTGTCACAGAAAATATGCGATTGGCGATACCAATTTATTGCATTAAAATCTCTTCGTGCTATACTTAATAGAATAAGTTTTGAGGAATGAAGGGAGATAGAACGTGAACAACCAAAAAAATGAATCATCTGATTTTAAACCTTATGTTCCGGCAGACAAAGTGCTGCCGGAAATCACAGTCACATCTGTCATTCTAGGTGTGATTCTGGCTGTCGTGTTCGGGGCGGCGAATGCCTATCTGGGTCTGCGCGTCGGCATGACGGTATCCGCATCCATCCCGGCAGCTGTTATTTCCATGGGAATCATTCGCAAAGTTCTGAAACGCGATTCGATTCTCGAAAATAACATGGTACAGACCATCGGTTCGGCCGGCGAATCACTGGCGGCCGGTGCGATCTTCACGCTTCCGGCAATCTTTATGTGGGCACAGGAAAGTTCTGATGTCAAGGCGCCTTCTTTTCTGGCGATTACCCTGATTGCACTTGCCGGCGGTCTGCTCGGTGTTTTCTTCATGGTTCCGCTTCGCACGGCACTGATTGTTGAAGAGCACGGTGTCCTGCCATTCCCGGAAGGATTTGCGTGCGCAGAGGTCCTGCTTGCCGGTGAAGAGGGAGGCGACAAGTCAAAAACGGTGTTCTCCGGACTCGGAATCGCAGCCGTATACAAATTTATTGCAGACGGCATCTGCCTGTTTCCGTCGGAAATCCACTGGGAAATTCCGGCACTCCGCACCGGTTTCGGAGCAGATGTCCTTCCCGCACTTGCAGGCGTCGGTTATATCTGCGGACGTGAGATTTCCAGCTACATGTTTGCCGGCGGTATTCTCGGATGGTTTGTCCTGATTCCGCTGCTCTCTCTGTTTGGCGGCGATGCCGTCCTGGCTCCTGCGGCTGATCCGATCAGCTCACTGGATTCCTTTGGCATCTGGAGCAGCTATATCCGGTACATCGGAGCCGGTGCGGTTGCTGCTGGCGGTATTATCAGCCTCATAAAATCTCTGCCGACCATTGTCCAGACATTCTACAAGGCAATGCAGGGATTCGGCCACAAATCATCACAGATTACAAGAACCAACCGTGATCTGTCGATGCCGGCTGTTCTGGGCGGCGTTGTGGTTCTGATCCTTCTGATCTGGATCATGCCGGTGATCCCGGTTTCCCTGATCGGTGCCATTATCATCGTTGTGTTCGGATTTTTCTTTGCTGCAGTATCCAGCCGTATGGTCGGCCTGGTCGGTTCATCAAATAACCCGGTTTCGGGTATGGCTATTGCTACGCTGCTGATTGCGACTTCTCTTCTGAAGGCAACCGGACATACCGGCGTTGCCGGCATGACTTCTGCAATCTGCATCGGAACGATTATCTGTATCGTATCCGCCATGGCCGGCGACATGTCACAGGATCTGAAGACAGGTTATATTGTCGGCGCTACGCCTGTTAATCAGCAGTATGGTGAGATCATCGGCAGCGTGGCTGCCGCAATCGCAATCGGCGGAATTATGTATCTGCTGAACTCTGCATGGGGCTATGGCTCCGCAGAGCTGCCGGCTCCGCAGGCAACACTGATGAAACTCGTCGTAGAAGGCGTCATGGGCGGCACACTTCCGTGGGCACTTGTATTTACCGGCATTGGTATTGCCATTGTCATCGAAGTACTTGGGCTGCCGATCCTCCCGGTTGCAATCGGACTGTATCTGCCGATCCACCTCTCCTCACCGATTTTTGCAGGCGGAATGGTACGCTGGTTCCTTGAGAAGCGCAAGGCAGACAAGGATCGGCTGGAACACGGCACGCTGTTCAGCTCCGGTCTCATCGCAGGCGAGGGTCTGGTCGGCATCCTGCTCGCTGTTTTCGCTGTTATTCCTGCCGGAAACGGAAGCGTAGGTGATGCAATCAATCTGGGCGGACCGCTCGGAAATATCGGCGGACTGCTCTTCTTTATACTGATTATCATTTCTCTGTTCTTCTTTACAAGAGCCAGGAAAGATAAATAAAGGACTAAGGGATGAGTAAAAAAGAAAAAGCAAAAAAGCCTGTGAAACTCGCCCCGAATTATCTGGATCAGGTTTTTATCAGAGATCCCGAAAAACACTGGGAGACGCGGACGGACGGCACAGCCGTCGTGGACCTTCCGCACCACGGTTTTTTTGCCCGCATCGCACAGACTTTTTTCAAAAAGCCGAAGGTCAGTCACATTGCGCTCGACAAATACGGTTCTGTTGTCTGGATGCATCTGGACGGCAGCCACACAGCCGGTGATGTAATCCGGATCATGGAAGAAACATTTCCGGAGGAAAAGGATCGCATGCTGGACCGGACCGTCACTTTTCTCGGCACATTGCAGCGAAGCGGGTTTATTCGCCTGAAGTAAAAAGGAGTGCGCACTTACGCACTCCCCTGACGAAGGACTTTCATCCTGACTTTTCTGCCTGAAAATCTTATATGACACTTGCAGCGCGTACAAGTAACTGTGTAAATCCGGATACCTGCACGCGCTGTTTTGTATTTCTGCACAGACTGTTATGTCCGCTCTCCTATTTTACTGTTTTTTCTATAATACTATAGCTGCTTTTGTCATCGCGCTGCAGTTTCTTCTGCACTACCCGGCACGCAATCCAGCTTGTCAGACAGCCGATCAGGAACCCTCCGATCACATCGGTCGGATAATGCACGCCAAGATACAGTCTGGAAAATGCGATCAGACAGGACAGCACGACCAGCGGTACGCCATATTTTTTCGGCAGCATACGCACCAGTACCAGTGAGCAGGCAAAGGAAGCTGCTGTGTGTCCTGACGGATACGAAAAATCCGACATCTCACCGACCAGTGAAGTAATATGCTGAAACAAATCATATGGCCGGGGCCGCGCCACAAGATTTTTAATCAGAATATTTACGATCAGAAAATCCAGCACAAGTGAAATAGTACAGGCAAGACCGGCTTTTCGCGTCCTCTTCCACAGGAGCAAAATCAGTGTAAGTATGATCCAGAAGATCCCCGCATCGCCAAACAATGTAATGAACTTCCAGAAAGGTGTGGCTGCAGCTGTCCGCAGATGTTCCTGTACAAACGTAAGGAAGCGAATATCTAAATCAGTTATCATTTCTTAGTGCCTCTTTCCAGTACTTCCGCCAGCGTCTGCATCAGTTCCCGGACATCAATGGGTTTGGTGATGTGCGCATCAATTCCTACCTCCCGCTCCATTCGGATATCCTCCTGAAACGCATTCGCCGTCATCGCAATAATCGGGATTCCGGCGCGTCCGGGATCATCAAGCGACCGGATCACTCTGGAGGCCTCGTATCCGTTCATAACCGGCATCTGGATATCCATCAGTACGGCATCGTAATAACCGGGCTCCGCACTGCTGATCTGATCGACGGCGATCTGACCATTTTCTGCTGTATCCAGCAGAAATCCCTTTTCCTCCAGAATCATCATTGCAATCTCACGGTTCACTTCGTTGTCTTCTACCAGAAGCAGCCGCCTGCCGGCAAACGGCACATGACGTGTCTCGATTTCCTGTATTTCGTGGCAGGTGCGCAGATCTGTCAGATCTGAAACAAGCGGGAATGTCAGACGAACTGTAAATTCCGTCCCTTTTCCCGGCGCTGTCTCCAGTGTAATAGTTCCGCCCATCAGATCAACAATATTTTTCGTAATCGACATACCCAGTCCCGTGCCCTGAATCCCGCTGTCCGTTGTGTTTCGTTCCCGCTCAAACGCCTCAAAAATATGCTGCGCAAATTCAGGCTGCATGCCGATGCCGTTGTCTTTAACCCGAAACTCATAAATACCGGCTTCTTGCACGGTTGCATGGTTCTCTGCATGCATCGTTCCGGCTCCGGCAGCGCTGTCAGAAACCGGAAGTTCTGTCCGGTCGGTCTGTACCAATGTGAGCGATACAGCCCCGCCCGCCGGTGTGAATTTATGTGCGTTGCTCAGCAGGTTCATCAGAATGCGGTTCAGATGATGCGGATCACAGGTTACATATCTGTCGTCCACCTTTTCAGACTCCACAGTAAATGTAATCTCCCTGTCCGCCATCTGATCATCGAACATGTCATGTATATTCTGCATGATACACATTAAATCTACCTTAAATAACTCCAGTTCCATCTTGCCGCTCTCAATCCGGCTCATCTCCAGCACATCATTGATCAGCGCCAGCAGATACTGACTGGAATCATCGATTTTCCCCAGAAAAGTCCGCATCTCTTCTTCACTGACACCTTCCCGCCGCGCAAGCTGCGTGTAGCCGATAATCGCATTCATCGGCGTCCGGATATCATGCGACATATTTGAGAGAAATGCACTTTTAGCTTTGCTGGCCTGCTGTGCCGCATCAAGTGCCTCCTGCAGCTGCTCGTCCCGGTTGACGCGCCCGACAATAAAGTGCAGCAGGCGTACAATGATCAGTACGAACAGACTTCCTCCAAATAAAATACCGCCGATTACCAGATCCGGTTTTCCGAGGATACCTACAAACAGGTAACCAGCAAAAAACAGAACCAGAAGAATCAGCGGAAAGTAGAGTGCAAATCTGTCTCTGGTTGTATTCTGCAGCCATTTCATTTTCTTCATGAACTGGACATACAGTATGATGTTGTAAATCATGAGCGCGGCGCCCATGAAAATCATAGCGTAAATCAGTGGACTCATGCTGCTCCTTTCCGGTGTTATACCATATGCATAATTTTAACACCGGAAGGGAGAGATTACAACTTTGCCGGGGTGCTCCCGGGAATCATTTTCCCCGGAAATCATATCGTTTCTTCAGCCACTGCATGCAAACAAAGCACAATACAATCTGCACGATCGTCGACGCCGGAATGGCAAGCCCGATGCGGAACAGACTGACCGGCTGCACCTTTGAAAGCAGAAATGATCCCGGCACGCGGATCAGAAACGCTCCGATCAGACCCTGCACCATGACAAACCGTGTCAGTCCAAAGCCGTTGAAAAATCCTATAAAGCAGAACAGGAATGCCGTCAGCAGGCAGTCGATTCCGTATGCCTTCAAATATTCGACGCCGGCACTGACAACTTCCGGATCTTTGGAGAAAATCCCGCCGAGGGTCAATCCATGGAAGAAAACAAGATAAAACATCAGCACGCCAAAAGCCAGTGAAACCATGATGCCGTACCGGAGCGACCGCTGCGCGCGGCGATATTTTCCGGCACCCACATTCTGCGCGACAAAAGCTGACATGGACTGCATGCACGCAGATGGAACCAGCCTGACCAATGCCCAGACCTTCTCGGCCACTCCGACACCCGCCGATGCAATCAATCCGATGGAATTGATAACCGCAAGGATAAACAAAAAGGAAAAACCGACAAGCGTATCCTGTAGTGCAACCGGTGCACCCAGCCGAAAAATATGGCTGATAATTTTCCGGTTAAACCGGATCTGCCGGTGTGAAAATGTAAATGGAAGCTGTTTCCTGCTGATGATCAAAAGCGACAGGATTACGCTGACCGCCTGTGCCCCGACGGTCGCAATCGCCGCGCCGGCGGATCCCATATGAAGACCTGCTACGAGAAGCAGATCGCCGGCGATATTGACAACACAGGCAATCAACACTGCGATAAGCGGAGTGACGGAATCTCCCATTCCCCGGAAAATACTTCCGATCAGATTATACGCTGTGATGACAATGCAGCCGGCGCCGCAGATTCTGACATAAGCGACGGTCTGGTCAAACGCCGCTGCCGGCGCCTGCCGGGCCGCA
>CAZRNI010000058.1:0-1638 GCA_964601425.1 uncultured Eubacterium sp.
AGAATAGAATTATTTTCAATATAATGACACTCGTAAGCGGTCATGGCGGAATTGGCAGACGCGCTGGATTTAGGTTCCAGTGGGAGACCGTGCAGGTTCGAGTCCTGTTAGCCGCAATTCATTCTTAGGTACAATTCGTATCAGCATTCCAGTATTTCAAGAAAGAGAGAGTGTATGACAAGAGAACAATACGAGTCTCTGCCGTTATCTGAGCTTCGGGCACTTGCAAAGGCGCGGGGCCTTACACGTGTTTCTGCACTGCGTAAGGACGCCCTGATTGTACGTATGCTGGAAGAAGATGCGGCGGAAGAGCAAAAAACAACAACGGGTACAGAGGAGATAGGAACAGCAGGGGTACAGGAGATAAAATCCACAGAAACCGACAGTGATTCGGGACAGAAACAACCGGAGGGAACAGCCAAAAGAAACGGAAACGATTCCCGGCATGAGCGGAGCAATCAGGACATAAAGGAGCCAAAAAACAAAAGAGCCCAGGAGGAACAGAGGGGGGATGGATCCCGTTCCAGAAATGACATGCAGGGATTGGACAGTGGTCATACTGCCAGCGGTATTCTGGAAGTCATGCAGGAGGGCTTTGGTTTCATCCGCTCCGATAATTTTATGCCGGGTGAGGAAGACGTTTATGTTTCGCCGTCCCAGATTCGCAAATTCGGATTGCGAACCGGAGATATTGTAGCGGGAAATACCCGGGTAAAATCACAGAATGAAAAATTCTCGGCGCTCCTTTATATTCAGTCTGTAAACGGAATGAATCCTGCGCTTTGTCAGCGCCGCACGCATTTTGAGTCGATGACGCCGATCTTCCCAAATGAAAGGATCTATCTGGAGCGTCCGGGATGCAGCAATGCGATGCGTGTTGTGGATCTGATCAGTCCCATCGGCAAAGGACAGCGCGGCATGATCGTATCACCGCCGAAGGCCGGAAAAACAACTTTGCTGAAGGATACGGCAAAATCCATTTTGCGAAACAATCCGGAAATGCATCTGATTATTTTGCTGATCGATGAGCGGCCGGAGGAAGTTACAGATATAAAAGAAACGGTGCAGGGCGACAATGTTGAAGTGATTTATTCCACATTTGACGAGCTTCCGGATCATCACAGACGTGTGTCTGAAATGGTCATAGAGCGTGCAAAACGGCTGGTGGAAAACAAGCAGGACGTCATCATCTTTATCGACAGCATCACGCGTCTGGCGCGTGCATATAACCAGGTAGTTCCGCCGAGCGGCCGCACACTTTCAGGCGGTCTCGATCCGGCCGCGCTCCATATGCCGAAGCGCTTTTTCGGAGCGGCCCGCAATATGCGTGAGGGCGGCAGCCTGACCATACTTGCAACTGCACTGGTCGATACGGGAAGCAAGATGGATGATGTCGTCTATGAGGAATTCAAAGGGACAGGCAATATGGAGCTTGTTCTGGACAGAAAGCTGCAGGAACGCAGAATCTTCCCTGCTATCGATATTGTGAAGTCAGGAACCCGCCGGGAGGATCTGCTTCTTTCGCGGGATGAGATTGAGGCAGTCACAAAGATTCGGCGTTCCCTCAACGGAATGAAAGCGGATGAAGCGGCAGAAAACATTCTGGATATGTTTACAAAAACCCGGACGAACGGAGAA
>CAZRNI010000058.1:1648-6897 GCA_964601425.1 uncultured Eubacterium sp.
GATGAGTCTGAAACGGCGCGTATTGTGTTGAAAATCCGCTTGCAAACAGATACTTGATATGATATAATTTTTCTAGTCGTACGTCGGAAATGTACGTCAAGAAAGAAATGGAAGAGGTGAACAAAATGAGAGAAGGAATCCATCCGGATTTTTATCAGGCAACAGTTACATGCAACTGCGGCAATACCTTTACAGTAGGATCAACGAAGGAAGATATCCACGTTGAGATCTGCTCCAAGTGCCATCCGTTCTACACCGGACAGCAGAAGGCTACGCAGGTACGCGGCCGTATTGAGCGATTCAACAAGAAATACGGTATCAACAATTAACTTATTATGTACGAGTAATGAGAGGGCTGGGGTTGGAAGATCTCAGCTCTCTTATTCTATTATTATACCGATTCAGAGAAACAGAACGCAGAGAAACAGGATATGATAATATGAAACCATCAAATATCGGCGGACAGGCTCTGATTGAAGGCATAATGATGCGCCATGATGATCAGTACGCTGTTGCGGTCCGCAAGCCGGATCAGGAAATCGAAATCAAAACGGAACCGTATAAAAGCATTGTTCCGGGACATGTCGTGCAGAAAATTCCGCTGGTACGGGGCGTCATCAGCTTTATCGATTCAATGGCAGTAGGCGTCAGCACGCTGATGTATTCAGCTTCTTTTTATGAAGAGGATGAAGAGGAGCTGAAAAAGAAAGCAGACCGCACAGAGGAAGAAAACTCAAAGGCGGAGAAAAAAGAACAGGCAATAATGTACGGTGTTTTTGCCTTCTCAATGGTACTGGCAATCGCTATTTTTATGCTGCTTCCATATTATTTGTCGACATTTTTGTCAAAAGTCATTGCAAATCACTGGCTGCTTTCCCTTGCAGAGGCGCTGCTGCGTGTGGCGATTTTCCTGGGTTATCTTGCACTTGTGTCCAATATGAAGGATATTCGGCGCACATTTATGTATCACGGCGCAGAACATAAGTGTATCAATTGCGTCGAGCACGGTATGCCGCTGACGGTAGAGAATGTAATGAATAGTTCCCGCTTCCATAAGCGATGCGGCACCAGCTTTTTGTTTATTGTTGTAATTATCAGCGCAGTGCTTCTGATGTTCATTCAGACAGATTCACGTGTGCTGCGCGTGGTTTACCGCTTGCTGCTGATTCCTGTGATCGCCGGCATTTCCTACGAACTGCTTCGTTTTGCAGGAAGACATGATAACCCGGTTGTCAATCTTCTGAGCAAACCGGGACTGTGTCTGCAGCGTCTGACGACAAGAGAACCGGACGCTTCTATGGCGGAGGTTGCGATTGCGGCGGTCGAAGCGGTATTTGACTGGAAGACATACCTTCGGGAGAATTTCGGATATGATACAGAAACCGGCAGTTAATACATTACATGAGCTGCGCGGATATGGGGAAGCAGTGCTGAGAGATGCCGGAATCGCAGATGCGAAAACAGATGCCTGGCTGTTGCTGGAGCATACAGTATCTATAAAGAAAAGCTACTACTTTATGAATATGCAGGAAATCGTCCCGGAAGAAAAGGCAGATTACTATATGTCGCTGGTACAGAAACGTGCCGCGCGGATTCCGCTGCAGTATCTCACGGGAGAAGCCTGGTGTTACGGGAATCGTTTTCTGGTGGATCATCATGTGCTGATTCCGCGGCAGGATACGGAAATTCTGATTGAAGAAGCCCTGAAGCGGCTGCATACAGGCATGCATGTGCTGGATTTGTGTACCGGAAGCGGCTGCATTTTGATTTCCCTGCTGAAACAGAAGATGATCAGCGGGACGGGAACAGATCTGTCAGCGGATGCTCTCAAGGTCGCACAAAAAAATGCGAAGCTGCACCGGGTAGATGCAGAATGGATTGTGAGTGACCTGTTTGAAAAAGTAGAAGAAAGATTTGATCTGATCGTATCAAATCCACCGTATATTCCGGCGGATATTATCCCGCGGCTGGATCCGGAAGTCCGCGACCACGAGCCGCATATGGCACTGGAAGGCGGCACTGACGGACTTGATTTTTACCGCCGCATCACAGAAGAGGCCGGAGAATATCTAAAAGAACAGGGATGGCTCTGTGTGGAAATCGGTTATGATGAAGGAGACGCCGTCAGCCAGATGTTCGAGGAAAACGGGTTTATGGAGATATCCGTGACCCGGGATTATGCGGGACTTGACCGTGTCGTATCCGGCAAGAGATGCTGAATGACGGGAAGGTCGGCGAGAGCGTGCCTGTGGTATATTTGGCCGGCATGCACAGCGGCAGGAACAAACCGAAGAAAGGGAAGTAAATGTTCGACAAACTGGAAGCAACACTCTACAGGATGGAGGAGGTCATGCGGCTTCTCTCTGCACCCGAAACTGCCGGCGACCCGAAACAGATGCAGGAACTGATGAAGGAGCAGGCGGAGCTGCAGCCGGTGACACAGACATATCAGGCATACAAAGAAGCAAAAAACACCATGGAAGAAAGCATGGAAATGCTTCGTGAGGAGAAAGATCCGGAGATGCGGGAACTCCTGAAGGAGGAAAATGCAGCTGCGAAGAAAGCGCTGCAGGAACTGGAGGAAAAACTGCAGATCCTGCTTCTGCCAAAAGACCCAAATGACCAGAAGAATGTAATTGTTGAGATACGTGCCGGTGCAGGCGGCGAGGAAGCGGCACTCTTTGCTGCAGAGCTGTACCGTATGTACAGCCGCTATGCAGAGACAAATCGCTGGAAGACCGAGATCATGACGCTGAACGAGAGCGGGATCGGCGGATTCAAGGAAGTAACATTTATGATTCGCGGAGCCGGCGCTTACTCGAAGCTTAAATATGAGAGCGGTGTACACCGCGTGCAGCGCGTGCCGGAGACAGAGAGCGGCGGCAGAATTCATACATCTACAGTGACTGTGGCGATTATGCCGGAAGCCGAAGAAGTGGATTTTCAGATTGATCTTAACGACTGCCGGTTTGATGTATTCCGCTCCTCGGGTAATGGCGGACAAAGTGTCAATACAACCGACTCTGCTGTACGTCTGACACATATCCCGACAGTCATTGTGATCTCCTGTCAGGATGAAAAGTCACAGCTCAAAAACAAAGATAAGGCACTGAAAGTACTTCGTTCCAGACTGTATCAGATGGAACTGGATAAACGGCATGCGGAAGAAGCGGCGGAGCGCAGAAGTCAGATTGGTACGGGCGACCGCTCGGAAAAGATCAGAACCTATAACTTCCCGCAGGGCCGTGTTACGGATCACAGAATCAAATTGACACTGCATCGGATCAATGACATTTTGAACGGCGACCTGCAGGAACTGATTGATGCGCTTACAACTGCGGATCAGGCTGAAAAACTTGCATCGCAGAGTATCTGAATGAATGGAGGAGAATAGATCGTGGGTAAGTATTTTGGAACAGACGGATTTCGCGGTGAGGCGGGTGTACAGCTGACAGCAGAACATGCATTTGCAATCGGACGTTATATCGGCTGGTATTTCGGACAGGAGCACCGGGCAAAAATTGTCATTGGAAAGGATACGCGCAGATCCGGAGACATGCTGGAGCACGCACTGGCTTCCGGTATAGCCGAATCCGGTGCAGATGCATATCTGATGCAGGTCACAACGACACCGAGCGTGGCATATATGGTGCGCAGCGAGCACTTTGACTGCGGCGTGATGATTTCGGCATCTCATAATCCGTTCTATGACAACGGGATTAAACTGATCGGTTCGAACGGACAAAAGATAGAAGCAGCCGTTGAGGAGGCAATCGAGCAGTACATTGATGCAGGCACGCCGGATATTCCGCGGGCGATGCGGGAGGACATCGGTGCAGTTATCGAATATACAAAAGGCGTAGATGATTACATTAATTATCTTATATCGGCTGCCGGCCACTCATTTGCAGGGCGCCGGATCGGGATCGACTGTGCAAACGGCAGTACATCCGCAATCGCGCAGAAAGTGCTGGAGGCTGCCGGTGCCGAAGTATCAGTCATCCATAATACGCCCGACGGTATTAACATTAACAGAGAATGCGGATCGACCCATATGGAATCCCTGCAGCAGTTTGTCCGCGAAAACCACCTTCATGCCGGATTTGCATATGATGGCGACGGAGACCGCTGTCTGGCTGTCGATGAAAACGGAAATATCATAGACGGCGATCTGATCATGTTTACGGGCGCTAAATATCTAAAGAAAAAGGGTGTTCTGGAAGGCAATACACTGGTGACAACCGTGATGTCTAATATCGGTCTCTACAAAGCGCTGGACCAGGCAGAGATTCGATATGAACAAACTGCAGTCGGTGATAAGTATGTCGCAGAATGTATGTTTTCAAACGGTTATTCCATCGGAGGCGAGCAGTCCGGTCATATCATACTTGCACAGTATGCAAGAACGGGAGACGGAATTCTGACTTCTCTCATGCTGCTGGATGCTATGGCTGAATTTGAGGCATCACTTGCGGAACTCTCATCCGAAGTAACGATCTTCCCGCAGCTTTTAAAGAATGTCCGTGTGGCAGATAAAAAAACAGCCAGAGAAAATGCCAAAATGCTGGAGGCAGTAGAAGCAGTCAGCACACAGCTTGGAAGCGACGGACGCGTTCTGGTCAGAGAGAGTGGCACAGAGCCGCTGATCCGTGTGATGGTCGAGGCTAAAACAGATGAGATCTGCAGTGCGTGCGTCGAAAGTATCGTGCGGGCGATGCAGGAGGAAGGACTGGTACTGGATTGAAAACAATAAATCTGAAAAAGCGGACGTTCTGCCGGCTTTTTCTTGCAGCTGCGGCTGCAGCGTGCCTTATGACAGGATGCGGCAGAGAAGCAGTAAAAGACTCCGGTGCATACGATAAAGGCGTAACAGCGCTCGAGACAGGAGATTATGAAGCTGCCATGACGCAGTTTAAAACCTCTGTTGATCAGGACAGCCGGAAAGCAGAAGCGTATCGCGGGGAAGGCATTGTTTATGCGAAGCAGGGCGAATACGCCAGTGCCGTAACGATGTTTGAGCGCTCTCTGGATACATGGGAGAGAGAAGGAAAGGACGAGGCGTTTCGGGAAGATGTACAGTATTATCTCGCAGAGGCCTACGTTGCCTGCGGCAGGCAGGATGAGGCATTGGCACTGTATACGGAACTGGCAGACGGACTTACACCGGCGAGAGCTTATCTTATGCGCGGCAAAGCCTACGCATCCTGGAATGATCTGGGCTATGCATCGGCTGATTTTGACCGTGTGAT
>CAZRNI010000058.1:6907-10259 GCA_964601425.1 uncultured Eubacterium sp.
ATTTATGAAATACTTGCGGATGCAAGCCGCGAGGCAGACGGCGCTGCATATCTTTCTTACGCGCTGGAGCATAAAATCAGCAATAATGAAGATTATTACAACCAGGGCCTGATTTATTATTATCTCGGAAACTATGAGGAAGCGCGTAAGAATCTGCAGACAGCGGCGGACATGGGAAGTCTGGACGCGGTCATTCTGCTCGGAAAGGTCTGTATTGAAAACAACGATACGGCTGCAGCACGCGAAGCCTATCAGAAGCTTGCAAACGATGAAGAAAACCGGGCGGCGGCCTATAACGGCCTTGCTCTCTGTGATATGGCGGACGGGGATTACGACGCGGCGCTGAATAATATCAGTAAGGGAATAGATGAAAACAAGGCGGATGTTACTGAGTCACTTCTCTTTAATGAGATCGTGATTTATGAGCGGATGCTGGATTTTGATACGGCAAAGCAGAAAATGCAGGCATTTGTGGAGAAGTATCCGGAAAATGCGGAGGCGCGTCGGGAGAATCTGTTCCTGGCAAGCCGCTGATTTCGCGTAGTTATCGGTTCCGGCTGTTTCTTAACAGACAGTTGACAGATAGAAAAACAGGAAAAACACATGCACGAAATAGAAGAAATCCGTGACCGGGTCATTCTGGTCGGCATCGCTTCGGATCAGAATGTTGAGGCCTCCGTTTCTCTGGCGGAGCTGGAGGAACTGGCCAAAACGGCCGGCGCGGAAGTGCTGACCTACATGATACAGAACCGGGAGCGGCCGGATCCGGGGACCTACCTCGGAAAAGGAAAAATAGAAGAACTGAAAGAACTGACAGAGATGCTGGATGCAAATGGCGTAATCTGTGATGACGAGCTTTCGCCGGCCCAGCTCTCCAATCTGCAGGAGATGCTGCAGTGTAAGGTAATGGACCGAACGCTTCTGATTCTGGATATTTTTGCGGCGCATGCGCATACCAGTGAGGGGAAAATTCAGGTTGAGCTTGCACAGCTGAAATATCGTGCATCCAGGCTGACGGGACTTGGCAGGTCGCTCTCCAGGCTCGGCGGCGGAATCGGAACGCGCGGTCCCGGCGAGAAGAAACTGGAGCAGGACAGACGTCTGATTCGTGAGCGGATCGGGATGCTGAAGCGGGAGCTGCGCGAGGTAGAACGCCACAGGGATGTTGTCCGTGACAGCCGCAAAAAGAACGCGCGGCCGACGGCGGCGATTGTCGGTTATACCAATGCCGGAAAATCGACGCTCCTGAATCATCTGACAGATGCAGGTGTTCTTGAGGAGGATGCGCTGTTTGCCACACTCGATCCTACGACGCGCGCACTGAAGCTTCCGGGCGGTACGGAGATTTTACTGACCGATACGGTCGGATTCATCCGGAAACTCCCGCATCACCTGATTGAGTCATTCAAGAGTACGCTGGAGGAGGCGGCAATCGCTGATTACATTATTCATGTTGTGGACGCCGCAGATCCGCAGGCAGTGATAAAAATGCAGGTTGTTTATGATACGCTGCATGATCTGAAGGCAGATGAGAAGCCGGTCATTACGTTGTTTAACAAACAGGATCTTTTGCAGATGCAGATTGCAGAAGGAACGGCGGAAGCGCCGCACCTGAAAGATCTTCGCGCAGATTACAGCATTCCGGTTTCGGCAAAAACAGGGGCGGGCCTGGACCGTTTTACGGGCGCGCTGGAGGAATTGATTCAGTCGCGTCAGATATTGATCGAACGTATATACCCGTATGCAGAAGCCGGGAAACTTGCAATGATCCGGAAACACGGGCAGCTTCTGGAGGAGGAATATCTGGATGAAGGAATACGCATTAAAGCTTTTGTCCCGCCTGCAGTCTACGGGAAACTCTGAGAAGACCGGAAGCAAACAGTCACCGGATGCGGTTTATATTACGGACCCGTATAATATGCGGTATTTCTCCGGCTTTGCGGGCGGCGAAGGAGCACTGTTCATCACACCGGAGCGCTGTGTACTGATCACGGATTCCCGTTATACAGAAGCGGCGCAAAGCGAAAGTGATTTTGAAGTAATCGAAGAAAACAGAGCGCACAGACGCGGAACCATTTTGCAGGAAATATGCAGTGAGCAGCAGATCAGTTCGGTGGGATACGAGGATCTTCATCTGACCTGTGCTGCATTTGCAAAGCTGCAGGAAGAACTGCCGGAGGTCAGCACGTGGATTCCTGTCGGAAAAGAAGCAAATGTTCAGCGAAGAATCAAGACAAGTAAAGAAGCTTCACTGCTGCAGAAAGCAGAGGCAATCGGAGATGCGGCATTTGCGGATTTGCTGAAAAGACTGAAAACCGGCATGACGGAGCTGGAAGTTGCCGCAGAGCTGGAATACCTCATGAAGATGCATGGTGCGGAGCGTCTTTCCTTTGAAACAATTGCCGCATCAGGGCCGAATTCTTCTATGCCGCATGCTGTTCCGACTGCGCGAAAAATAGTACCGGGAGATTTCCTGACACTAGATTTTGGATGCTGTTATCAGGGCTATTGCTCAGATATGACGCGCACGGTCGGATTTGGCCGGATCAGCCCAAAACAGACAGAAATATATGAAACGGTTCTGCAGGCGCAGCAGGCGGCTCTTTCTGTCATCCGCGCCGGAATTACCGGAGAAGAGGCAGACCGTGCTGCGAGAGATATTATCGAAGCGGCTGGATACGGCGGCTGCTTCGGCCATGCGCTTGGCCATTCTGTCGGATTGTTTATTCATGAGGAGCCGCGCCTGGCACCGGGGGCAAAGGATATTCTGGAGCCGGGCATGGCAGTCACGGTAGAACCGGGGATTTATGTGCCGGGTTTCTGCGGTGTACGGATAGAGGATCTTGTAATTGTGACAGAAGACGGCTGCAGAAATCTTACAGCCAGTCCCAAAGAATTATTGATATTGGATTGACTTTTTAGAGACCTGTCGCTATTATGACAGAGTAAAAACGCTTATGAACTGCGCTCCACTCCGGACGCAGATCATGATACACACGAAAATTTAAACGGAGGTAGCACATGTATTCAATTGAAGCAGTCAGAAAAACAGATCCTGAGATCGCAGCACTTCTCGAGGCGGAACTTGCACGGCAGAATACACATCTTGAGCTGATCGCATCGGAAAACTGGGCATCACAGGCCGTAATGGCAGCGATGGGAAGTCCTTTTACCAACAAATATGCAGAAGGATATCCGGGAAAACGTTACTACGGCGGCTGTGAGATTATCGATCAGGCAGAGACACTCGCAATTGAGCGCGCAAAAGAGATTTTTGGCTGCACATATGTCAATGTACAGCCGCACTCCGGTGCACAGGCCAATATGGCTGTCTTCCTTGCACTTCTTCAGC
>CAZRNI010000059.1:0-6723 GCA_964601425.1 uncultured Eubacterium sp.
ACACAGAGCACACAAAATCCATCACGATTCCGGACTTTTTCTCAAACCGCAACGGAGACGATAAGAAGATTCTTATGCTTATCGCTGCGATTATCATTATCATTTTCTTCGTGCCGTATACAGGCTCCGGTTTCGCGGCCTGCGGAAAGCTGTTTTCGAGTCTGTTTCATGTTGATTATCACAAAGCAATGATCATCAGCGCGATTGTAATTATTGTCTACACAACACTCGGCGGATTCCTTGCTGCCAGCACGACAGACTTTCTTCAGAGCATCATTATGACAGTTGCTCTGATCGTTATCATGTTCTTCGGGATCAGCGTGGCCGGTGGTATGGGTGCTGTTATTGATAATGCGAAACAGCTTCCGGGGTATCTGAGCCTTTCTCAGACCTATGATGCCGCAAGCGGAGCAGCATCTTCGTATGGACCGATTACAGTGCTGTCTACCTGCGCATGGGGACTGGGTTATTTTGGCATGCCGCACATTCTGCTTCGATTCATGGCAATTGAAGATGATGAAAAGCTGACGCTTTCCAGACGAGTCGCTTCCATATGGGTTGTGATTTCCATGGGTGTTGCGATTCTGATCGGCGTAGTCGGACTTGCTATGTCCGCAAAAGGCGTGATTCCTGCACTGGAAGGAAATAATTCAGAGACGATTATCGTTGAAATATCTTCCTTCCTGAGCCAGCATGGTATTCTTGCGGCGATTGTGGCAGGTATCGTTCTTTCAGGCATTCTTGCAGCAACAATGTCTACAGCTGATTCACAGCTGCTCGCAGCATCGTCATCCGTTACACAGAATATTCTGCATGAATTCTTCCATGTGGAAATGACGCCGAAGAAAATGATGAATGTTGCCCGGCTTTCGCTGCTTGGCATTGCGATTATCGGTGTAGTGATTGCCTGGAATCCGGACAGCTCGGTCTTCCAGATCGTTTCCTTTGCATGGGCGGGATTCGGTGCGTCCTTCGGACCGATTGTGCTGCTTGCACTGTTCTGGAGACGTTCCAACAAGCAGGGTGCACTCGCGGGACTGATTACCGGCGGTGCAATGGTATTTATCTGGAAGTATCTGGTGCGTCCGATCGGAGGGGCATGGAATATTTACGAATTGCTTCCGGCTTTTATTCTTGCGATTGTCGTGAATGTAATTGTGAGTCTTGCAACGCCGGCTCCGGACAGAGCAGTTACTGCTGTCTATGACGAAGTGAAAGCGATGTCCAAATAAGCCAAATATCAGCAATAATTCAGCAAGAAATAGAAGATTGTTTTCGAAGACATAGAATACATTTTTAATGGCATCTGTGGTATAATTACATGGGATTTTGCCGGCTGACAGAAACCAGCCTGTTTATATGGCAGAATTCACGGCCACAGGTGCCGTTTTTTGAACTTAGTGGATCAGTCCACGCCTCAGGCGCGCAGAGCGCCAGGCGGCCTTGGATAAAAACAACAGACGGAGGAACTATGGATATCTTATATCACAGCACCAGAGGCGACGCTTCTGAAATCACTGCATCACAGGCAATTCTGAACGGACTTGCGCCGGATGGCGGACTCTATGTACCGGGCCGGATTCCTGCATTGGAGGTCAGCCCGGAGTCGATGACTTCTATGTCGTATCAGGAAGTGGCCTATGAGGTAATGCGCTGTTTTCTGACAGATTACACAGAGGAAGAACTGAAGCAATGTATTGCAGGTGCATATGACAGCAAGTTTGACACACCGGAAATTGCACCGCTGAAGGAGGTAGGCGGTGCATTTTATCTGGAACTGTTTCATGGTGCGACAATTGCATTTAAAGACATGGCACTGTCCATTCTGCCGCATCTGATGACGACTGCCGCAAAGAAAAACGGTGTGATGGATAAAATCGTAATTCTGACTGCCACTTCCGGAGATACCGGCAAAGCAGCTATGGCGGGATTTGCAGATGTTCCGGGCACGGAGATTATTGTTTTTTATCCGAAAGATGGTGTCAGCCCGGTGCAGGAACGGCAGATGGTCACGCAGAAAGGCGAAAACACACATGTCGCCGCAATCCGCGGTAATTTTGATGATGCCCAGACCGGTGTTAAAAAGCTGTTCGGAGACAAAGAACTCGCAGCGCAGTTATCTGCGGCAGGCATGCGTTTCAGCTCAGCCAACTCAATTAATATCGGAAGACTGGTTCCGCAGATCGCCTACTACGTCTATGCTTATGTGCGTTTGCTCGCCGCCGGAAAAATTCAGGCGGGAGACATGATCAATGTCGTCGTGCCAACCGGAAATTTTGGCAATATTCTTGCTGCTTATTACGCAAAACAGATGGGAATGCCATTTGGAAAACTCATCTGTGCATCGAATCAGAACAATGTGCTTTCTGATTTCTTTGCGAACGGAACCTATGATAAAAACAGACCGTTTTATACATCATCTTCACCGTCTATGGATATTTTGGTATCCAGCAATCTGGAACGGCTTTTGTACCGGATCTGCGGTGATAATACAGAAACAGTAGCGGAATGGATGCGGCAGCTCTCCGAAGGCGGCGTTTATACTGTACCGGAAGCGATGCAGAAAGGTCTTTCGGACTTTTATGGGAATTATGCAGATGAGGAGACGGTTTCCGGACGGATTCATGCGCTTTACCAGGAAACAGGATATGTTCTGGATCCGCATACGGCAGTGGCCTCTGCAGTCTATGAAATGTATCGCACTGAAACAGGTGACAGCAAACCGGCAGTGATTGCATCTACGGCAAGTCCGTTCAAGTTTGCACGCAGTGTACTGCATGCAATCGATGGTGCGAAGTATGATGCCATGACGGATATGGAACAGTTTGATGCTCTCGCTGAAGTCGCCGGTCTTGGAACGCCTGCCGCGATTGAGGAAATTAAAACGGCACCCGTACGTCATGATATGGTGGTAGATATTAACCAGATGCGGGATGCTGTCTGCAGTATTTTGCAGCTGAAGTAATTACATACAGAAAAGGATCTGTTTGATATTATGATTACTGAGCAAAATCTTACTCCGTTGATCAAAGAGACGATTCATGCAGTTTTGCCATCTGATCAGGGAGCAGCGAAATATACCAAAAAGCGCTGGGATTCCATCGCAAAACCGTTAAACAGTCTCGGCATTTTTGAAAAGATCCTGACAGGCATTGCAGGCACACAGCGGACGCCTGCCATTACACTGCAGGGCCGTACATTGATTGTATTTTGTTCGGATAATGGAATTGTAGCAGAAAACGTGAGTCAGACCGGACAGGATGTGACGGCAAAAGTGGCTGCCAATCTTGCCTGTGAAAAGGCAACCGCGGCTATATTCTGCCGGGAAGCAGATGTAAAGATTCTGCCTGTAGATGTCGGAATGATACAGGATGTGGATATCCGGACTGAGAAACAGGCATACGGTACAAAGAACTTTGCGGCGGAAGACGCAATGACGAGAGAAGAGGCGCTCAAAACAATCGAGACCGGCATTCGTCTGGCAAAAGAGCGCGCAGAAGCAGGTGATCATATTCTGATGATTGGTGAAATGGGGATCGGAAATACATCGACCAGCAGTGCGGTGGCATCCGTTCTCCTGCAGGTGCCGGTTTCAGAGATCACTGGAAGGGGCGCCGGACTTTCCGATTCCGGACTGGCGCACAAGCGCGAGGTTCTGACACAGGCGATTAAGGAGCGCAGACCGGATCCGTCCGACCCGGTTGATGTACTTGCAAAAGTCGGCGGGTTCGATATTGCGGCAATGACAGGATTGATTCTTGGTGCAGCTGCTTTAAAAATCCCGGTCATTCTCGATGGTTTTATTTCAGCAGTCGGCGCGCTCGCAGCTGTGAGAATGTGTTCTGCCGCAAGAGACTGTCTGGTACCATCCCATAGTTCCAGTGAGCCGGGTGCCGATATTGTTCTGAATGCGCTGCAGATGCAGGCGCCTGTTCAGGCAAATATGCGGCCGGGAGAGGGATGCGGAGCGGTCCTTCTGCTAAAATTACTGGATATGATTCTTCACATCTATCAGGAAATGCCAACATTTGAAGATATCGCGATTGAGGCATATCAGCCATATTCAGAGAGGTGAGCTATGGTACATCTGATTACAGGCGGTTCGGGAAGCGGGAAATCTGCATATGCGGAAGATCAGGTTTTACAGCTCGGAGAAGGAAGACGCATCTATCTGGCCACAATGCAGCCGGGAGATGACGAGACAGATGCCCGGATTGCAAAACACAGAGAAATGCGAAAAGACAAGGCATTTGAGACCATCGAACGGACAGCTACGCTGGAAACGCTTGAAATTCCGGAGGACAGCATTGTTCTTCTGGAATGTGTTTCCAATCTTCTTGCCAATGAGATGTTTCTGCCCGGAAAAGCAGGGATTCATGCAGTCAGTGCCGTGATTGACGGAATTGAACATATCAGAAGACATGCAAAGCATCTTGTAATTGTCACAAATGAGGTGTTTTCTTCAGGTGTGGAGTATGGCGGCATGACACGTGTTTACCTGGAATTTCTGGGAATTATCAATCAGCATCTCGGGAAAACGGCCGACATGGTCACGGAAGTCGTTTTTGGCATACCGATTCCGGTAAAACGTCCGGGCTGCGGTATTCTGCGCCAGAATATGCTGTATAAGAAAGGAAATGCACAATGAAACGGCTTCTGAAGAGCTGTGTGCTGGCATTTTCATACTACACGAAAATACCGATGCCGGAATTGCACTATGAGGCACATGACGGCGATTACATGTTCTGTTTTTTTCCGCTGATCGGGATCCTGATCGGTGCGGCTGAGACTTTGTGGCTGTGGATTAGCCGTTTTTCTGCAGCTGGAAATCTTTTGACAGCGGCGATTGCGGTTGCAATTCCGATTCTCATTACCGGCGGCATTCATCTGGACGGTCTTCTGGATGCTTCTGATGCAATTGCGTCCTGGAAATCACGGGAAGAGCGCCTGCAGATCATGCACGATACTCACACCGGCGCTTTTGCGGTGATAACCTGTGCGGTGTTTCTGATGCTTGCGCTCGGCGGCGCAGCAGGCGTATCCGTGAAGTTTCCGGCAGCCGCGTGGTTTATATTTTCATCCGGCAGGATGTTTACCTCATTGCTGGTGGTATTTGAGCGGCCGGCGGGAAAGTCAGGCATGCTTTACAGCTGTACAAAACAGGCAGCTGCCAGGTCAATTATGATCAGTATGGCTGTTTATCTGCTTATTCTGACCGGGATTGCATACAGGCTCGACGTCCTGAAGCAGTGGGGAATTCTTGCAGCAGCAGGCATAATTATTCTGTTTGTCTATAAATCCTATATCCGGCGGATGTTCGGCGGGATTACAGGAGATCTTGCCGGCTGCTTTCTGTCGGTTTATGAATTGATACTGGTTTTGACAGCGGCATTTCTTCATGTTTAAAGAAAAGAGGTAGTATATGATTCTCGTAATTGGCGGCGCATTTCAGGGTAAATATACATTTGCAACAGAAGAACTCGGGATTAAGAGCGGCTGGGCAGACGGTGACAGCTGTGGATTCCACGAGATATTTGAGTGCACTGCGATCCATCACTTCCATGATTATGTGAAGCGTGCGCTGGCGAACCAGTATGACCTGTCCCAGCTTGTACCGACGCTTCTGGAGAAAAATCCGGATATCTGTATTTTGACCAATGAGATGGGTTACGGAGTTGTTCCGACGGATGAATTTGAGCGCAAACTGCGTGACCGCCTCGGCGGGATCTGTACAGAACTGGCGGCGCATTCCGACGTTGTGTACCGGATGATCTGCGGGATTCCGACAATCATTAAAGGAAATCCTGACTGATGTGTAAAGAGGATACTGTCCGAAAGGAAAACGAAGCGCAGTATACGCTTGTCAATCATAAATTACTGCGCAACGGCTATACCACCGGAAGCTGTGCCGCGGCGGCAGCTAAGGCGGCGGTCCATATGCTTCTTACCGGAGAGCCGGTAGAAGAGATGCCGCTGCAGACGCCGGCAGGCATTTTGCTGCATCTGGAAATTGAAGAAATACGGATGCAATATGCGTCACAGAACCACAGTGGACAAATGATTCCGGGAGAGGCGCAATGCCCGCTATCGGTACGGTGCGCTGTCAGAAAAGACGGCGGCGACGATGTTGATGCGACAGACGGAATGCTGATTTTTGCCGAAGTACGGCGGAGCAGCCGGCCGGGAATTACAATCGGAGGCGGAGAGGGGATCGGAACCGTTACGCGGCCCGGACTAAATCAGCCTGTTGGCAGTCCGGCCATTAATTCCGGTCCACGTGCCATGATCACAAATGCCGCTGAAGAGATATGTGAAAAGCAAAATTATCACGGCGGACTTGAAATTATTATTTCAGCACCGGAAGGGGAAAAGGTCGCGGAAAAGACGTTTAACAGCCACATGGGAATCAAAGGCGGCATTTCTATTCTCGGAACAACCGGAATCGTTATGCCGATGAGCCGGAAGGCTTTGCTGGATTCCATAGAGCTTGAGCTGAAGATGCTTCATGCGGCCGGCTGCTCCTGTCTGATCATCTCGCCGGGAAATTACGGGGCACAGTTTTTACGTGAAGAAACGGGACTGAATCCGGAATGTTCGATGAAATGCAGTAATTTTGTCGGAGAGACACTGGATCTGGCAGAAGCTGTCGGCATCAGAGGCATTCTGTTTGTCGCCCATATCGGGAAATTTATCAAACTGGCAGGCGGCATCATGAATACCCAT
>CAZRNI010000059.1:6733-10093 GCA_964601425.1 uncultured Eubacterium sp.
GCTGCACTGCGAGCCGGTGCGGATGCGGATGTCTGCCGTGCTCTGCTGCAGGCGCTTACAACAGATGAGGCTCTGATTAAGCTGAAGGAACTTGCACCGGAACTTTATGGAGAAACCATACGGATCATAGCGGAACGAATCCAGTATCATCTTGACCGGCGAACAGCCGGACGGATTAAAACGGGCGTAATTCTCTTTGCCGGCAGAAATACGTTTCTTGCCGAAACGGAGCCGGTGGAGGATCTTCGGCGGATGCTCGAAGAACAGTCAAATGATTGTTCCAATAAATAATATGAACAACAGGAGAGAACAGTAAAATGATACATTTTGTAGGGGCAGGTCCGGGTGCACCGGATTTGATTACTGTACGCGGCCAGAAGCTTCTGGAAACAGCAGATGTGATTATATACGCAGGATCACTGGTCAATCCTGCCTTGCTGGATCTGGCAAAAAAAGGATGTAAAATCTATAATTCTGCTTATATGACACTTGATGAAGTCCTCGATGTAATGTTTGAGGCTGAGCGAAGTCAGCAGACCACCGTGCGTCTGCACACCGGTGATCCGTCAGTCTACGGGGCGATCCGGGAACAGATGGACGCACTTGACAAGAAGAATATTGCATATGATGTTTGTCCGGGTGTCAGTTCATTTTTCGGGGCGGCGGCAGCGCTGCATCTCGAATATACGCTTCCCGACGTTTCGCAGAGTATTATCCTTACACGTGCAGCCGGCAGAACAGAAATGCCTGAGAAGGAGACGATCCGTTCTTTTGCTGCACATCAGGCGACAATGGTCTTGTTTCTCTCGGCAGGACTTCTGCCGCAGGCAGTGACGGAACTTCTGGAAGGCGGATACAGCGAAGATACGCCGGCGGCTATCGTTTATAAAGCGACCTGGCCGGATGAAAAAAAGATCATCTGTACAGTTGGTACGCTCTGTGCGGCAGCGGAAAAAGCCGGTATTACAAAGACAGCGCTGATTCTGGTTGGCGACGTCATAGCGCCGGCCGAATATGCATTATCGAAGCTTTATGATCCTGGTTTTTCAACGGAGTATAGGGAAAAGAAATGAAAATAAATGGAATTTGTTTTTCGAAAGACGGAATAGCTCTTGCAGAAAAAGTTCAGGCGATTTTTGAAAATAATCCGATTCCGGAGAGTACGGAAATGCAATGGTATTGTAAGAGCAACCGGAAACCGGAAAAGCAATCCCCGGTCCGTCCGCTTAACAGGTCATTGCATGAGTGGACAGAAGAAGTATTTAATCATTCCGATGTGCTTGTTTTTATCTCTGCACTCGGGATCGCTGTGCGCGCAATTGCTCCGTTTGTCCGTGATAAACGAAGTGATCCGGCTGTTATTTGTCTGGATGAGAAAGGAACCTTCTGCATTGCAGTTCTGTCCGGCCATATCGGCGGGGCCAATCATTTTACCGAAGTTCTTGCAAAACAGCTCGGAAGCATTCCTGTTATTACGACTGCGACGGATATTCATGGTAAATTTGCAGTGGATGTATATGCGGCACAGCATGATTATGTCCTTTCCAATATGACCTATGCGAAGGAGGTTTCAGCTGCGATTATCGGCGGAGAAACGGTCGGATTCTATACACCGTTTCCGATCGTCGGAACACTTCCGGAAGGACTGGTATGGTCAGAAAAATTCCACGATGAAAACGCAGAGCATGCGGATGGTATTTCTATTGGAATCTACATCAGTCCCTCGTTCAGCCGCGCATATTTCGACCATACACTCTGGCTGATCCCCAAGTGCCTGACTTTGGGTATCGGCTGTAAAAAAGATACCCGGTCAGATGTGATTGAGGAAGTTGTCAAGGAAATGCTGGACCAGAACTGTTTTTATCAGGAAGCGGTCAGTGCGGTGGCGACCATCGATCTCAAGGAAGATGAGCGCGGATTGCTGAAATTCTGCAAACGGAATAATCTTCCCCTTCATATTTACACGGCGGATGAACTGAAAGAGGCAGAAGGGACTTTTACGGCTTCTGAATTCGTGGAAGAAACGACAGGCGTTGATAATGTCTGTGAGCGGGCTGCTGTTCTTGACAGCAGAAATGGAAAGCTGATTGTCAAAAAGCACAGCCGCGACGGTGTAACCTGTGCATTGGCAATTACTGACTGGACCGTTGAATTTGACGCAAGCTGAGGACCGGAGGAAATACTGTGAAACGAATAGATGTGGTCGGAATGGGCCCCGGGTGCCGTGAAAAAATGACAGAAGAAGCCTATCAGGCGATGCGGGACAGTGATGTAATCATCGGCTATACCGTTTACGTCGATCTGGTCCGCGGGTTATTTCCGGACAAACCATTCCTGACAACGCCAATGCTGCGGGAGACAGAGCGCTGCAGGATGGCGTTTGAAGAGGCGGAAAAAGGACAGTGCGTCGCTATGATCTGCAGCGGTGATGCCGGCGTATATGGCATGGCGGGACTGATCTACGAGCTGCGGGAATCCTGGCCAGAGGTGGAGATCAGGATTATTCCCGGAATAACGGCCGCAACCGGCGGCGCAGCCGAGCTGGGTGCTCCTCTGATGCATGATTTTGCAGTGATCAGTCTGAGCGACCGCCTGACGCCCTGGGAAAAGATTGAAAAAAGGCTGATTGCTGCAGCTTCTGCTGATTTTGCAATCTGTCTTTACAATCCGTCCAGCAAAAAAAGAAGTGATTATCTGCAGCGTGCCTGTGAAGTGATGGCACCTTATAAGGCGCCGGATACAGTATGCGGTGTCGTGCGCAACATCGGACGTGAAGGCACTGAAACAAAAGTGATGTCATTTGCCGAGTTAACTGTATATCAGGTTGATATGTTTACAACGGTATTCATAGGAAATCAGGAAACGCGTGTGATTAACGGGAAAATGGTAACACCGCGTGGATACAGGGATGTGTGATGCTGTAAAAGTATTCCTTTGAGGACACATGTATGTATAAATATCTATTGTTTGCCGGCACGACAGAAGGCCGGCAGATTGCAGAGTATCTGAAAACGCAGTCCATATCGGCCTGCGTTTTTACTGCAACAGAATACGGCGGTACACTGATCGAATCAGGCGACACACTCGATGTGGTCGCAGGCAGACTCGACCGGGATCAAATGCAGAGCTGCTTCATGAAATATCCTGAAAGCATTGTTCTGGACGCGACCCATCCTTATGCTACAGCTGTCTCGGAAAATCTGCGCATTGCAGCGGCAGCAGCCGGTATTGTGTACCGGCGTGTGCTTCGGGAGCAGGAGATGGAAAGCTGGAGGGATCATAAGGATGTTCACATTGTTCCGTCAGTAGCAGATGCAGTTGCATTTCTGGAAGAAACGACAGGGTCTGTTTTTTTGACAA
>CAZRNI010000060.1:0-3413 GCA_964601425.1 uncultured Eubacterium sp.
AGTCCCGCCCTTGACCGATATCTGAACCGAATAGATGTCTGGGCAATCGCCTTCGGCTGCATGGTCGGCTGGGGCGTATTTGCCATGCCGGGAACCACATTCCTCCCTGTGGCAGGACCGGCCGGAACGGTCATTGCCATGTTGATCGGCATGGGCATTATGCTGCTCATCGGCAATAATTTCTCTTACCTGATGGGACGGACATCGATCACGGGCGGCGTGTATTCGTATACGAAGGAAGCGTTTGGAAGAGACCATGCCTTTATCAGTTCCTGGTTTCTGTGTCTGTCCTACCTGACAATCGTTTTTCTGAACGGGACCGCCCTGTTCTTCGTGATCCGCATCCTGATGGATGACGCCCTGCAGGGAACTCCCCGTTATACCATTGCCGGAAACCATATTTATGTCGGTGAGGCGGCAGCGTCTGTACTGGTGCTGGCCGGTGTCGGCATCGTCTTTGTTGCCGCCAAGCCGTTTCTCCAGAAGCTGCATACAATTCTTTCCGTGTTCCTCCTGCTTGGCATTGTCATCATCGCCGCCACATGTCTGCCCCGCGCCCTTGCAGGCGGCGCCGCGGCAGATTTCGGCGCACGCAATCTGAATCCCGGTTACGCAGTCTTCAGCCTGATCATCCTGGCCCCGTGGGCCTTCGTTGGTTTTGAAGTAACCGCTTTTGATACAGCGCACTTCAACTTTGCAATCAGAAAAACAAAGCCGGTTCTTGTAATCGCCATTGCCGCAGCTGCCTTCGCTTATATTTCCATGGCCCTGGTCAGTATTGCCGCGCGTCCGGACGGATTCGCGTCCTGGCAGCAGTATTTTCTTGCTCTGGATTCGCAGGAGGGCGTCTCCTCCGTGCCGACAGTTTATACTGCCAAAGCAATTCTGGGAACGCCGGGTCTCGTGATCATGACGATTACTGCCGTGTCATCGATTCTCACAGGAATCATCGGCGGCTACCGGGCGACGACGCGCGTCCTTTCAACCATGGCAGAAGACAGAATCCTGTCAGAAAAGTTCTCCAAAACGACCTACAGCATCCTGTTCATTATGGTCTTATCGATTATTCTGTCTCTGCTTGGACGGAATACACTGAACTGGTTTGTCGATCTGACCTCATTCGGCGCCATCGTCGGATTCGGATACACATCCGCCGCGGCATACAAAATTGCCAAAACCGAAAACGTTAAAACAATAAAGCTCACGAGCCTTCTGGGCGCAGGCATTTCCATCCTGTTTGCAGTCGTACAGCTTGTTCCCAGGCTTGCAGCCATGGAGGCCATGGGGAGTGAAGCCTTTCTGCTGTTGTCACTGTGGTGTCTTCTGGGCTTCGTCTTTTACTGGAGAACCGTCCACAAGAGTTCACTGACCGAATACAGTGGGCTGTCAGCCTCCGGCATTATCCTGTTCGCCCTGCTTCTGTACTCCGCTATCATGTGGCTGGCCAAACGCCTGATGGCCGACGACACGGTGCAGGAAATGAAGACGGATCTGACCGCCGGCGGCGCACTCCTGCTCATCATTATTTTTGTGGGACTGACCGTCATGCTGTATGTCCAGAACGTGGTGCGTAAAAAACACGATGCCGCAGAACGTGAAAAAATCCGGGCAGTGGAAAGCTCGCTGGCAAAAAGCCAGTTTCTCTTTAACATGTCCCACGACATCCGGACACCTATGAACGCCATTCTCGGATACACTAATCTGGCAATGAACGAAACATCTGTCGAGACAATCCATACCTATCTGGAAAAGATCGAAGGTTCCAGCAAACATCTGCTGGAGCTGATCAATGATATCCTGGAAATGAGCCGGATCGAGAGCGGTAAGCTTGAACTGGAATTTATCCCGACAGATCTCTGCGCAGTATTTGACGGAATGTATGACCTGTTCTCTGAACAGATGAAACAAAAGAACATCGATTTCCGGATCCATACAGGACAGATCCGGAACCGCTACGTATGGTGCGATAAAAAGAATCTGAACCGGGTGCTTCTGAATATTATCAGCAATGCTTATAAATTCACGCCGGAAGGCGGAACCATCAACGCTTCGGTGTGGGAATCCGGTCCCGGAGAGAATGGCTACAGTTCCTATGAAATTCGTGTCCAGGACACCGGAATCGGAATGTCTAAGGAATTCGCTGAGAAGATGTTCCATGCCTTTGAGCGGGAACGGACCTCTACCGTCAGCGGCATTGAAGGGACTGGTCTGGGACTGGCCATTACCAAGAGCATCGTGGATCTGATCGGCGGCACCATCGAGGTCCTGACAGCGCCTGGCAGCGGGACACAAATGATCATCCGGCTGAAACTGCGGCTGGCAGAGGAAAAAGACCTCGAAAAAAGTCAGTCTGAAACAAATGCCGGAAAACTGTCCATGGATTTCTCGGGAAAACGCGTTTTGCTGGCAGAAGACAATCTCATCAATATGGAGATTGCGCAGGAGATCCTGAAGCAGAAAGGATTCCTCGTAGAGACTGCAGAAAACGGAAAAATTGCCGTAGAAATGGTAGAGAGCGCCGCGAGCGGACACTATGATCTGATTCTGATGGATATCCAGATGCCTGAGATGGACGGCTATGAGGCAACAAAGGCCATACGTCTGCTGGATGATCCGAAGAAGGCATTTGTCCCGGTGATCGCCATGACAGCAAATGCCTTCAAGGAAGACGAGGAGGCTGCAATCGCCGCAGGGATGCAGGCACATATCGCCAAGCCGATCGACCTGGACGCCATGATGGTCACACTGCAGAACGTCTTACGTAAACAAAACGGCGCCTGACACCATTGGGGGACAGGCACCGGATTCTATGGGGGCCGGCACCGATTTTTTTATTGTTCTTCGAGCGCTTTTTCTGCGCCGTATTCAGCCTGTTCCCTTGTGAATCCTTCGCTGTACTCACCGGACAGCTGCTCAACCAGATCCTCCTCGGAAAACTCCTCGAATGAAAGATATAACTTCGCAGACATATATGCCTGCTCGTTCCAGTCAACCATGCCGTTTTCTTCTATAAATTCCACCGCACGGGTTGCTGTTTCGACGGGATATTTTTCTCCGTATTCGCTTGAAAGCTGATCAATCAGCCCCTGCTTCGAAAATCCGCCGATCTCAAGATAGGTCTGTGCTTTACTGACTGCATTTATTTCTTCTGCACTCAGGTCAGACATGTCCGCATTCTGTATCTCAGCCGAATCCGGGGTTTCCTGGTCCTGTGGTGCCGACCTTCCTGCCCGCGCCGGCGCCGGCTCCTCTTCCGGGATCGTCGTTTCTGCCTGTGCCGGCGCTGCAGAGCTGTCAACTGCTGCGTTGTTTGCCTCAGCCTGCGCTTTCAGCTCTTCATACTCTGAAACAGTAAGAACAACCTTCCCCTCCTCGTAAGAAGATCTGCCGGGTCAGTCAATACGCGTTAAATA
>CAZRNI010000060.1:3423-10063 GCA_964601425.1 uncultured Eubacterium sp.
TTTGCTTATGCAGGTTTTTATTTTTATCGTCCTTTACGGTGTTTTTCCTGTTCTTTCTGTAGGTAAATAGAATCGCGACGACCGCAGCCATCATGATAAGCATCGCCAGCATCACGTCACCTCCGGTTTTCTGCTAAATCCAAAAAGAATATCTCAACTTTCTGATAATCCATGTACATTTATGAAAAAAATTATAGCACATTCCCGGGGATTGAACAGTGGTATATCCGCCGCAAAGGCTGCCGACTGGCATTCATGCGTCACTCCCTTTCACGTATAAAAAAGGATCTGCAGATTTCTCTGTAGACCCGTGAATGTTATTTCATCCATTTCTCCAGCGTATCAACCAGCACCTGATGATCTTCCAGATGCGGCAGGCCTGACGCTGCAATCACACCGACCACACCCGCACCGCGGACTGTAAGCGGAAATCCGCCGCCACAGAGCGCGAACTGATATGGATTTAACCGTTCACCCTCCAGCGTAATTCCCTGGTCCTCAAATTCCGCCCAGACGCGCAGCGAGGATTTATGAAACTGTGTAACCGTCGCAATCTTCCGGTCCAGCCACTCAGCATTGTGAATCGTCGCACCCTCATCCACATACTGAAATACTTTCAAACCGTTGATCGCAATCCCGACTGCGATGCCGGTTCCATAGGTTTCCCGCGCAGCTTCTGCAATCATCCCGCCAAGCTTCATGGCATCTTTTCGCGTGAAGCTGTCAAATATATATTTTTCTTCCTGCGCAGTGCATGTCTCAATGATCTTTTTGTAATTATCCATTCCTTATGGTTCCTTCCTTAATCTCGAATCTCTTCACTTAACAGTTACCTTCTTTGCCTTCTTAAGGGCTTCGTTTAACGACTGCCTTTGCGTTGATAAAATAGCGGTAGCAGGTATTCGTTTCTCTTTTTCCGGTATTTATCGTATACTTTGATTAGATCCATATGAGGAGGTGCAGACGTACATGATCATACAGACAGGAAACCGCACAGACATCCCTGCCTTTTACGCAGACTGGCTTGCAAACCGTCTGCGGGAGGGCTTTGTCCTCGTGCGAAATCCATTCAATCCCGTTTCTATCACAAAATACAGGCTCGCTCCTGACGTGGTTGATCTGATCGTATTCTGCTCCAAAAATCCCGGACCGATGCTGCAGCATATGGACCTTCTGGGACCATATCATCAGTACTGGTTTGTCACGATCACGCCCTACGGAAAAGACATCGAACCGAATGTACCGGATCAGCAGACCGTCCTGTCAGTCTTCCAAAAACTGTCCAGAATCGTCGGCCCTGACAACATGTGCTGGCGCTACGACCCGATTCTGCTGAATGCAAACTGGACCATTGAACGCCATATAGAAGCATTCACATCCATGTGCCGGACACTGGCCGGTTATACACGAACTGTCGTGATCAGTTTCATCGATCTGTATGAGAAGGTAAAACGAAATTATCCGGAAGCCAAAACAGTCCCAATGTCTGCACAGCTGTCACTCACAGAAACTTTCGTTAAGATCGCCGCAGAAAATGGCATGATCGTAAAGCCCTGCGGAGAGAGTCCTCTGCTTGCTTCGGCAGGCGCAGACTGCTCCGGCTGCATGACGCAAAAAGTATTTGAAACCGCTATCGGTCAGAATCTGAACCTGCCGCCCAATCCGGCCAACCGAAAAGAGTGCGCCTGCTATATCACCGCTGACATCGGTGAATATAACACATGCGCACACTTCTGTAAATACTGCTATGCCAACACAGACAAACAAGCTGTAAAATCAGCCATGCGGCAGCACGATCCCAAATCGCCGCTGCTGATCGGACACGTAACAGAATACGACATTATTCATGAGGCACAGCAGAAAAGCTGGATCGATCCACAGATGCGGCTGGATTTATTTTGATAATCGTTTTGCAAATAATGGTGCCTGACCCCATAAAACATCTTTCAGCCAGTGCTTGTCGCATAGGGCATGCCCTTTGCTACCCGGCTGCCCCCCAATGCTAATAAGTTGGAGGGTCAGATACCGGATTTAAGATTCTCAACAAGCTCTCTTGTAAACAATTCCGGCTTCAGAGCCGCTAAGCCCCCATGTCCGATATTATCAAACATTCGGAAAACCGTCTGCGGGAAAGTCCTTCTGATGTAGGCGATATCGCCCTTTCTATCCTTCTTCTCCGCTCCGGAATACCAGTATTCGATTCTGCCGCACTGTACTTTCACCCGTGCCGGCATCTCATAATTATTGCAGGATTCAAACGTCCGCCATATGGTTTTTACACTCATATGCCTGATCACATTTGCTAAATACTGCAAATCCTCATCCGAATATTCGTCCGTGGAAAACGCCTTTTCCAACAACTTCAGCCCGCCAAGCTTTCCCATGAAAATAAGCAGGAAATCCTTTATAGCGATAAACCGTGTTATGATCCAGGGAAGTTGGTAAGGAGTAATACCGCCGTCCATCACAGCTTTGCGCACTCTGATCCCACTGCAAGCCAGAAATCGGGTTACAATAGAACCGCCCATAGAACAGCCGTAAATGCATGCGATTTCAGAATATCCGCAAGCTTTCAGCCACTGTGCGAGCTCTGCGGCAATCTCCTCCACGCTGGTGAAATCAGATTTACTCTCAGAATCATATCCGGGCAGCGCCGGAATAACCAGATGATAACGGTCCTGCATCAATGGAATAACATATTCAAAATAATCCCACATAACACAGGAAGGGTGCAGCAACACTACGATATCAGGATTCTCCCGGCCGAATTCATGAATGGTCATGTCTTTTCCTCTTTCTCAGGTGGTTGTAAGCGTACAAAAAAACTCCATTTTACGCGTATTAGCTATTGCTAACTATTGTATGACAAAGACCATGTTTTTTCAATAGGGTATCCGGTCATTTGACACCTTGTAAGAATTATAGACTTATAGTGTTTCCGGTTATATTTTCTTTAGAGGGGTATAGCACCGGATTTTTCTGTTATAATAAAATCAATTGACCAGATCTGTTTGAAGATAGAAGCAGCAAAAAAAGAATCTCGATACCTGTCTTAAAAGGAACGAGGTGTTCATATGGACAATGGATTTTCAATATTGATGTTAATATTTGCGGCAGCCCTGCTTCTCTATGCTGCAATTCTGGCAATCACTAAAGATTACAAGATGCTTCCCTACCGGGCCAGAGTTTCCGTAGAGCCAAAGAATCCTAAGAAATATGCCGTTCAACTGGCTAAAGTAATCGCGCTTACAGCTCTGGCTATCGCTGCCGGTGCAGCAGTAAGCTTATGGAGCATGGCAGCAGGCGCAATCCTGATGATCGCTGGTGTGATTGCCTCGCTCTGGGCAGGAACGAAGATTGTAAAGAACGAATGATAATGAATTCTTAATTAATGCAAATCTTCTCAATTTCTACACGCAGTTCTTCAATTCCACAATGATCATTTCACATACTTTTACATCATTCAATTCTGCCCTCTTCGCAGAGCTTACTGATTACGGTCAGTTCAACCCCAGCTCTACCAAGAATCGAACAATAAACCAGACCTCTTAAGATCATTGCTGTCACTCGAATTTCAAACGTTGGAGGATTCGAAGATCGATGCATAAGCTGGTTTCGATGCTTAACAAACTCTCCAATATTGTAATATTTCCCTTCGAATAAACGAGTCTTCAAATGATCTACTGCTTCTTTATACTTTTGTTCTAAGGCAGAAAATCGCTCTGCTGCCGAAAGTGACCAGTTTTGAGTACTACCATATATAAGATTTAATGCTTTCTCAGGAACATTATATGACTTATAATTGTCCTTAATAAAATCACGCACTGCTTTTGCAAAAATATCAATTTCTCGATTTCTTAACTCTTCAATATCTTTGTGTCTCGAAACTTCATACTCCAGTGCCCCGCTAATACTGCAGATTATTTCGTTTGTTATAGCTCCAGCATCTGCGTTACTCGAAATAAAGTCCAAGGAGTAATCCCTGTTCCATTTTCCTTTTTCTTTAACCATTCTAGTAAAAATGGAAAGCAAATTGATCAGTGTCCATCCCAGATCCTGAAATGTGATACTCGTTCCTGAAAACAACATGCATGGCTTGATTGTGCTTTTTACAAATATAGTACCATCTGCATACTTTACTCTACCAGCAGTCGATTTTACCTTTGCAGATCGAAATGATACATCGAACCTCTTTGTCATAAACCGAACCAAATGAACTGCAAGTCCGTAATAATCACTTACCGCAGATAGACTGACCGGCTCTAAAAATACAAATTTGAGATATACTTCTTCAAAGGAATAGCTATTAAAATTGTTTACTTCTTTGGTCAGCCTATGTTTTCCTATAATAATTTTTCTGGTTTGTTTTCTACTTTCCTCGGGAATATTATATTCCAAGATTCCATCTGAACTGACAACAAGAATATCGTTATCCTTACGAATAGCGATTGGTCTATCGGCATCATAGAGATAATCAAGAGATCCCCCATATAGAATAATCTCGTTCACATGATCCGGGAGAGTGTCATGGGAAAAATTATCAAACTGTATTATGGCGTCACAATCAGACGTATATTTATCCTCATTTAGCTCTGCAAGTCTAGGATAATGAATAGCAATTCTTTGACCGGTCAGTGTCTCCACCCAGACAAAGCCGTCCTGAACAATAGGTTTAGAGTTTGGATCATATTTCTCATAATCTGGAAGATATGTGAAATCAAAGTCTCTGGAGAACACCGCAAACTCTTTATCCAATGTATATCCAGTAATAGGATTGAGCATTTCTTTATAATCCATAGGATTACCCTCTCTTTCAAAAAAATACTAATTACGCTCTCAATATAGATCACAAATGCCGAAACCCGTCCCGGATCGTCCGCAACACCACCGTATTGACGATTTCTCTCGGTAACATCCTAAGATGGATCGCTGCAGACGGGTTAAGATCTTCGCACCGTTTGATGTGCTGGACGGCTACTCCGACAGCATCGACAGCAAGAACGTGGAATATGTGGAGCGAATCGAGTCAGGAACCTGACCGCATCGAGCTTAATCGTCGCCTACAGATCTTGCGGGTTCTCACCAACAATAGTAAACAGGTCGGGACAACCAGGTGAAGGTCAGTGTCCGCTACTACACACCCTGTACTAACCACAACCGTTTTGCTTGGCATATGCTGACCAGTACGTGACCGTGACCAGGATCTGTTGGAAGGTCGATCCGGATGAGACAGGTGTGATCAAAATCGATGAAGCGGCAATCTCGCTGGCCGATGTGGTCGAGATCACCGCTTCTGACGAATCGTTGTTTGAGAAGAATGAGTGGGAGGCGTGCTGATCATTCATCTTTTCGGAACTGGAATATAGACCATCTTCAATCCTTCCAGCTTCAGCACCCTGGTTCCGCGATCCAGCATCTGCTCATAGTGGTCCTTGCTCCGGATATCACGCATAAAGATCATGCACTCCAGAGATTTCACGTCTGTACCGGTGATGATCATTTCGACCGTCACTGCAATACATGGATAGAACTGGTTACGGAAATTGCTCAGAGCCTCATCAGCTTTCTATGCCTTGCATGTGATCTTCTGACAGAATTCATTTCCTTCGCCGTACACCTCTCTGACGATCTGCACGATATCATCGGCATGGCTGTCATTTTTGGCAAAGATCAGTGTCTTCGGCACGTTCTTTCTGCGCGGGAACAGCTCTGTAAATACCTTGTCCCGATATGTCTGTATGACCGCACGGATCTGGCTCGGATTCACAACATCCACATCCAGCATTCCCGGATTATAGGCCATATCCTCATCCATCTGACGCCAGCGTTTTGCCCGGGTCAGACGATCCCGATATTCCGCAAGACGCTTCATGATCATAGCGCCGTTCTGAGTGATTTCTGTATTAATCAGATAGATGTCCTCGCCGACGTTCACCCGGTCAATGATAGCCTTCTCACGGGAATATTCGCTGACCACATTCTGGTTGAAGAACGCAAATGTCCTCTTCTCCGGTGTCGCGGTCAGGCCGATAATGAAAGCATCAAAATACTCCAACACCTGCGACCACACATTGTAGATCGACCGGTGGCACTCATCGACGATAATGCCGTCGAAGAATTCCGGCGGATACTTTTTATTATAGACAACAGTGACCGGCGGCCTGTTCTCCTGATCGCGGTCAATCTCATCTTCTATATCTTCGTCTTCTTCGGACAGTTCCTCGCCCTTCAGGATAGAATACATTCTCTGGATCGTGCTGATATAAACCTGATTGGAGGGAGACATGACAGATTTCTTCAGGAGCCGGACACCGAAGATATCCGAGAAGACTCTCTGCTCTCCATTCGGCACATATGCCCGGAATTCCTGCTCAGCCTGCTCTCCGAGCGATTTTGTATCTACGAGAAAAAGAATCCTGTTCATCTTTCCGTAAGTGAGCAGGCGATAGGATTCAGTAATCGCGGTGAAAGTCTTCCCTGCGCCGGTAGCCATCTGAACAAGTGCCTTCGGCCTGTTCTCGGCAAAGGATGTATCCAGATTCTTAATGGCGATCTCCTGGCATTTACGGAAACCGGTCGTATCCAGTTCCGGCAGATGCTTCAGGTTATTCCGCACTGTGTCTGGGGCAGCAATCCAGTC
>CAZRNI010000061.1:0-10056 GCA_964601425.1 uncultured Eubacterium sp.
AAGACCAAACTGCTGAAGAAGAAAACAGTGAAAAATGCGCTGAAAGGTTCGAAGATAAAAACCGCGCAGGTGAAGGTCGGAAAGTCGAGCGCAAACAAGAAGATAAAGAAAGCCTATAAGAAATTCTTCACGAAGAAGGTTCTGGGAAGGAAGGTAACACTGAAGTAGTAAGTGGAATCAAGAGAGACTTCTTTTTTGGTTTTTTACAAACAAAAACCGGCATATCTGATATATACAACGAAATCGTATCGATATAAGAAAAAAAGAAAGGAGAAAAACATGAAAACAATGATAAAAAAATATCTGTTGGCGGTTATCGCATTCGCGCTTGCAATGTGCTTTATGCCGACGACAGCAAAAGCGGACGAAGAATTTGAAATGGGCATCGTAAGAATGAACCTTGCAAAAAACAGCATGGCACTTAGCGGAAGGAAAATGCAGGGAGTCTTATGCACGCTGAACTTGATGGCTGATGAGGGTATTATTACCAGAGACTCCGGTTGGCAGTCATACGACCTGGACAATGACGGAAACACGGATATCGTGTTCGACGCGTATTCAACAGGCATAGCGTCCTTCCATAAAACCCTCAAATGCAGTATAACCGGCATCTGGATGTATGATGTTCCGGATACTGTTAAAATAAGCGCTCTTCAACAGAATTCGCCGTATTGCGACAAATTTGTAATCGATTTTAAGGACGCGGAGAATCTGGCGCTTCAGGTCGGCACATCGGAAGGCGGAGCTGTGGAATTCAGTGACACAACAGACGTTGCGGATGATGCACTCAACAGAACAGTACCGGTAAATCAGGAGATAACCATGTATGCCATACCGGATTACGGATGCAGGTTTGTCGGCTGGTACGAAGGGTTTGAGTCTCCGACATCATATTTCGTTTCCGACCACACGGGAGAGCTGTTGAGCGAAGATTCGGAATATACCTTTACGGGACAGCAGAACCGGTGTATTTACGCACTTTTTTCCGAGGATGTATGCACAGACGGAAAAGCGCATGACTGGAAAGAGGTTGCACATAAAGCGACGTTTACGGATAATGGCGGCGTATATGCAAAATGCAGTAAATGTCAGAAAGAAGAATTTGTCACCCCGCTTGCGGCAGTCAATAACGTTATGCTGAAAACGACGTCCTACGCGTACGACGGAAAAGCAAAAGAGCCGGAAGTAATTGTAAAGAATGGATTCGGCGACGAACTCAGCACGAATCAGTATAAGGTTACATACAAAAACAACATTAATCCAGGGACAGCAACCGCGACGGTAACACTGACGAGTCCGTGGTACGAGGGTACAAAGACGCTGAATTTTACAATTACGGGAAACGGCAAACAGGTGACACCGGGGCAGAAAGCGCCGGGAAATACCGAAAAGAAAGCCAACCCGCTTACAGTAAAAGTGAAAACGGTAAAGATTTCAGCAGAGAAGATCGCGCACAAAAAGCAGATAATTAAGCTGAAAAAAGCGATGAAAATCACCGGCGCACAGGGAAAAGTAACATGTAAACTGCAGAAGGTCAGCAAGGCGAAGTTCAAAAAATACTTCAAAGTCAACAAGAAGAACGGAAAAATCACGGTGAAAAAAGGCCTGAAAAAAGGAACATATAAGCTCAAAATCAAAGTGACTGCCGCGGGAAATGCGAATTATAATGCTGGAAGTAAGAGTGTTACTGTGAAAATAAAAGTGAAATGATTGAGGAACGGTGTGACAAGTGTTCTGCAAAAAACTCGATCGATGCACTGGTTGAAATAGTAGAATAAGAGAGCATAGGTGAAGGTCGGAAACAAGAAGGTAAACAGGCAGTTTGTGAAAAAGTATAAGAAGATTTTTACGAAAAAGAATGCCGGAAAGAAAGTTGCAGTGAAATAAAACAAGAATAAATATGATGCAGGCCGGGCGGATGTCCGGCCTGTTATATTGGCTGAATTTAGCCATCTCGTAATAATCAATGGGAAGTTTTCTGAGTTAAACAGTAAAACTGAGCAATGTAATTAAAATGTGACCTCAAAACAATCCAAATATATGCGAGTGACTTTTTGTATGATAAAATATAAAAGTAATCATTAATGCCATCTCATTATTTTTGTAGTGTTGTATGAGAAAAGGAGAAGTGGTTTATGAAGAAGAAACTATTGATTACATTTTTGGTTTGTTGTGGAGTTTTATTGTATGGATGTGGCGGTTCTTCATCCGCCTCAAATTCAGAGAAAAGTGAATCGACTTCAAGCTCTGTTTCCGAGAGTGTTGTTGAAGCTGATTCAGAATCCGAAGTTGCTGAACAGGAGAATACGGAATCTGAGGTAATGCAGGAAGAAGAAAAACAAGAAGAAGCAGATGATTTTGTTTTAAAGGCTTCACCAGATAAATACACCCAATATGTCGACAAGTATGTAGGAATGAATGCCGCGTCTGTGGGATATACATCCCTTGGAGGCGACAGGATGGTCGAAATTGGAAGTGGTCTTCTGAAAATTACATTTGTAACAGAGGATGGTTCCTATGTAGGTGTGGAAGACGAAGAAAATTTGAAAAACTATGTTGTAACAGGACAAAACATTGAACCAAATACAGAAGTTAAGTTGGAATTTGAAAAAGACGATGAAGGAAACGAATATGATAATCTGGTCAGTTTCCAAACTTATGAAAAAATAGATTTGGCTGTTGCGGAAGTGGGAAGTGAATCAGAAGGTCCTGACTTAACGGCTATCAATCCGGCTTCGGATAAATACACTTATTACATTCAGAATTATGTGGGAAAGAATGCCGCAAGCTGTGGATATGAATCATTGGCAGGCGATTACAGAGATGCATACGGAAAGGGAAGCATTCTGATAAATCTAGTCGCAGATGATGGCAGTTTTATTGATGTATCTGACGTTGATGTTCTGAAACAGTATGTCGTAACGAAACAGAATATAGAACCGAACACAGAATTAAAATACACCTTTATGACGGATTCTGATGGGACAGAGATGGAAGGCTTAGTAGATTCACAAACGTATGATGCCATCACATTGAATGTAAAAACTGTAACCGGTGAGCCAGTTGTGAAAAATGAAGCTGAGGAGGAGCAGGCTGAAACCGAAGATACAACAAAATCCGAGAGTACCGAAAGTACTGTGTCGGATGCCGGGGTTGATCCGGAGTTGAAGGAATTTCTGGATAGTTATGAGGCGTTCGTTGATGAATACATTGAGTTCATGAACAAATATAATGACGCTGGTACAAATGATGTTGTAAGTATGTTAAACGATTATACTGAATACATGAAGAAGCTTGCTGATTTTAGCGAAAAAGCGCAACAGTATGACCAGAATACGATGTCGACAGCTGACCTGTCCTATTACCTCGATGTTACAAACCGAATCAACCAGAAATTATTAAAAGTGGCTGGATGATAAAACATAAATATACGTTTTGAGGTCGGGTTAAACTCAAACTGAAATATACTGTGGAAACGATATATTTGTGAGATGATTATTAACTGGGCTAAATCTTATGTTTTCAAAATGTGTGTTTTTAGGGAGATGTCATGGAATATAAAAGAAATGCTGTCAATTGGCAACTGATTAACAGATTTGTTGTTTTAATATTGACATGCTTTTTTACTGTTAGACTTGGAACAATATTAGTACAAGCAGAAAGTACTACTATTGCTGTTACAAAAACGGCTCTGTCAATAAACATTGATGCAAACGACGGAGTTTATTTAACGAGTGGTAGTTCCAATGCAGTAAGCTGGGAATCGACCAATACGGGTGTGGCGACCATTGAGTCATCTACGACCAGAAAAGCTGTAATTGTAGGAGTAGGAAAAGGAACAACAGATATTATTGCGACAGATCAGAATGGTAATCGTGCTATTTGTAAAGTGACGGTTTTGGCACCTGTTTTTTCTGTTACAAGCCAAATTAAAATGGCAGTTGAAGAGGAACAATATGTCTATGTTGAAGAAGGTGAAGCCGTTACTTGGAAATCGTCTAATAATGACATTGTAAGCATTACATATGAAAGTCCATCCAACGCAATGATTAAAGGAGAAGGTGTTGGAACAGCTGTCATAACTGCTATTGATAAATATGGGACGGAAACTAAATGTTTAGTAACAGTACGGCAGGAAAATTTCGCAATAACGATTAATCCTGTTAGCTATGCAGATTATTATTCTGATGGTGCTATTGATTTTTCAAAATACTGGTTTCAGAATCACATAGAGGGATGGTGGGATCAAGATTATAATTATCATGAGTCATATGAACAGACGGAAACCTTGCAGTACTATGATATATATGCATATGAGGGCTCTATTTCTAAATGTACATCCGCAAACAGCAATGTAGTAAGTGTCGTAAAAACTGATTATGGATATCGCGTCTTTCCGAAGGGAGTAGGATCAACAGTTATTACGGTAATAGATCCATATGGAGAGAAGGAAACGATCAAATGTAATGTTACATGGAATTATTTTCTTGAAAAAGAAGGAAACGATCCTTGGGAAGATAATTATTCGCCTAAAAAGTATTACTATAATAATTTAAAATATGGATCTGGGAAGCTAACTGGTGTTACGTATTCTAATGCAAAAATAACAGCAACAATTAACGGAAAAACATATTCAAGTAACGCAAATAGCAGTGGAAGTTATAGTATAAATGTACCGAAATATATAAAGGTGAATACGCCTATTATCATAAAGACCACAGGGTACGGTGTGACAAAAACTTATACAAGAAAGGTGAATAATAATAATCCTGGCATTAAGATTTCATCAGCCAAAAAAGGTACAAAAGTAGTCAAGTTAGTTCTGAAAAATGTTCATAAAGGCGACTATGTTAAGCTGAAAGTTGGGAAGAAGACATATACAAAGAAAATAAAGAAAGATAAAAAGCAGATAACCTTGAAAATAAAGACAAAGAAGCTGAAAAAAGGACAGAAAATAACTGCTAGAATATTTAATGTGTTCAAGCAAAAAATGAATACTAAGAGTAAAAAGGTTAAGTGAAATCTTCAGAAGAATATATGGATTATGAAATGTAACAGACAAAGCAGGCCGGATGGGAAGTCCGGCCTGTGTTGATAAAAAAGAAGACCACCGGAATTATGCAGTGGCCTTCTGATATTTGTGGTTTAGAAGGTATGTGCTTGATTTAAAAAAACTTTAAAACTATCATAGGGGAAATCAGGGAGTCTCTCTTCACAAATTTCTGTCTTGCCTGGTTCAACGTCATAGACATCTTCTGCATAAGAAGTGGCAACAACCTGATCCGCTGAATAGAACACGACTATGTATTCGACTTCCTCAATAGTTACAGTATCATTATTAGTAATCTCGACGATAATATTGTCGGAACCCTCATGAGCGTTTATAGCGACATTCTCAGAATGATTAACATATGACGGATTAACGCCTAATTGTATTTCTTTATTGATTTCAACATCATTATAATCACTAGGTGCATCTAGCTTTGAGACAACAGTATAACCAGGTAAAATCATATCATGACCATCGGAAGCAGTATCAATGATTTGTCCAGAACTATCTTTATACAATGCCTGTACTTCGAGGTCATCAATAACGGAGGAACTATTATTGGTGATAAAAACAACCAAGGTGTTTTCTTGGGTTTTAGCGTATTGAATATCTACTTGGTCATCAATTGTATTGGCATCCACATTAGCATTAGAAACAGTGGAAGAAGCAATAGTTTCAGATAAAGAGGAAGAATTTATATTATCTGATTCATTAACAGAATCGGCGGCCACATTTGAGGATTCGCTGATGGAATCAGTTATGGCACTTTCACTTACAGAAGTTTGTAAGGTTGTATTTGAAGTATCTGTGGAAGAATTGTTGTTTCCACAGGATACAAGGGTGAATGAAAGAAGAGTTAAAGAAGTTATTGCAAATAATTTTTGGATTTTCATGAGATGTTCTCCTATGCATTAGTATTTTGATAATCTCTAATTGAAAACAGGAATCAATATAGCTATTTTAGTATATTGATCCTATGAAACCAAGGATAACATGAAAAAGAAAAGAATTCTATAATCATAAACGCAAAGAGTATTCGAAAATTTGTTTTTTGTTACAGCTATGATTTATGTATGGTATGATATGAATGGTGATGGTGTAGCAAAAAGGGGGACTGCATTTTGAAAAAAATTGTGATGTTATTATTAATTGCGAGCATTGGACTTGTCGGCTGTTCTAGTCAAAGCGCTAACAATAATGTGAGCGAAATAAGTTCAACTAATATCGAGACGAGTACATCTTCTTCTAGCGGTGATAATCAAGATGAAAGTGAATCGACAGCTGATGTTAAGGAAGATAACACAACTGTTACAACAAAATCGATTGGAGGATTTTTGTTTGATATTCCAGGAGAATGGACAACCAATGATATAGAAGATGGATTTTCCAGTATTATAAGTACTGATCCACCAGCTATGGTTTCTTTTCATTCAGTTGCATATCTGGGGGATGAATTCCAAAATCAATACCAACAGATAGATGAATCCGTTAATACTGTCGGTCAGGGTAAACAGAATTTTACCAGGAATGAGATAAGCAAATACGAAGTGGGTGAATATTTGTATTTAATAGCTCAATATTCTTATTCAGATGCCGATAAGATAAATTCTTATGAAACTGCCTTTTTAACCGATAAGGATGCTCATTCCACATTAATGATAAATTTTTCAGAGTTAGGGGATAGCGAAACGAGTTTTAATCATGAGTTTCTTGAAGTTCTGAAAACAATTAGAAGAGACAGTGAGTATCAACCTCATGCAAATACAGAAAGTGAAGTTGCAAGTACGCAGGATACTCAAAGTGCATCGAATGGATTAAACTATGCTGAAACAGATGTTAGTTTTAATATCTACGATTCCCGATTTGAAGGTATAGTTGAGATATCTAATACTGGCACTGAACCAATATTCATTCAGCGACCGATTTTTGAATTAGAAGATTCAGCAGGCAACTTATTGCAGAGTTATGATTATGTGAATACATGTCCGGATGTGATTCTCCCAGGTGAAAAAGGCTATCTTTACAATCAGATGGGAACAGAATTAAATACGAATGCATCTGACATTAAATTTATTCCCAAATATAATGTTGTAAAAGCTAAAAGTACACCACATGATTTTCCGTTATCCGATTTTTCGTTAACAAATGATAATTTCGGCCCGAAGGTAGTTGGAAGAGTATTGAATGATACAACAGAGGAAACTAGCTTATACCTACAAGTCGTATATTATGATGCCAATGACAAGTGTATAGGTATTTCAGGAACGAATGTATATGATATTGCGCCTAATGAAAACAGGAGCTTTGAGATAACCAGTGTTGGTATACAGAATGCGTTTGTACCAGCGAATGTTGCCAGGTATTTATTGTTTGCCAGGGAAACATATTATCAATTTTAAACTTAACAGATATATCAAATGATGCTTCGGTAAATTGATAGATGCAGATTACACGTTTGCTGGTTGTGAAAATCCTGGATCAACTGCTTATGAGACATTTAGATATCCATATGATGAGGATTACAATACGATTGAACCAGCCACATACAAAATCTATGTTAATTCAGCGTATTATTAAATAAAAAAGTGCACATGTTTTCCAAGGTGTCACGACAAAACATTCTATATCACGGCAAAGCCATAATATCCTGTCCGTCGAAAAATAACGAATCCTGACAGGACAACAAAATATAGTATCACCACCAAAAGGCCTTGTGAAAAACGGATTTTCCAACATCTGTTTTCACAAGGTCTTTTTGCGCCAATTACACAGTAGCCAGGTCTGAAAACATCCAAGAAGCATAGACAATTACTGTATGATAAACGAATATAAACACAACGAAATATGGTAAATTAATAATATAAGTAGTATACTTATAAAAGTAATTATATTCATGCAAGCTTTTCACGGATTTTATAATAACAAATGCATGAGGGAGGAGATCAACTATGAAAGTATGGAAACTTGTATCAGGAATTATTTGTTGTGTGTTATCAATAATAGTTCTTTCCCAGTCATATATTGCTTCTATTGGAGAGGCTTTGATCCAGACCAATACTAGTGAGGGCGGTGCGGGAATGCTAGTGGCATTTATTATGCTCGCGGGTGGTATTGTTTCAATTGCAACGTTCAAAAATAAGAAAAATGGTGCCAATATTGCACTTATAGTGCTGTTTTTCCTGGGAACTATAATAGGGTTTACAAATGCTACCTACTATAAGGATCTTTCTATATGGGCAATCTGGTGCCTGATATGTGAAGTAGTTGCAGTTGTGATATTCGTTTTATCCCTGGGAAAGGGTCATGAAAATATAGATTGATAGTATTATTGGTTGTGACCTTAACTTCATAAATTAAACGTTTATGAATACTCGATAAAAGGCAGGTATAAGAAATGAAGAGTTGGAAACTGGTTTCTGGTATCATCTGTTGTGTTCTTTCGGTCATGGTGCTGTTTCAATCATGTGCCGCATCTATTGGTGAAGCTTTGTCTGAAACCAATACAAGCGAAGGGGGCGCAGGTATGCTAGTGGCAATTATGATGCTGGCAGGTGGCATAGTTTCCATTGCAACCCATAAGAGTGAGGGTAAAGGTGGAAATATTGCAATGATTGTTCTGTTCCTTCTTGCGGCAGTTTTAGGCTTTACAAATTCAGGATATTATAAAGATTTGTCCATATGGGCACTGTGGTGTCTAGTCTGTGGTGTTCTTGCAGTGTTTTCTCTACGAAAAGCAATAAGTAACGAAAAATCAAATAATAATGGATAAGAAAGCTGGATATTTAATTCGGATGTTGATATATTCAATATAGAGATGCAAGGTCCATGACGCCGTCACAAAACATACTATGTCACGGCAAATCTAAAACATCCTGAGAATCAAAAATTCACGTATCCTGTCAGGACGAAAAAAGAATAACCGCTAAGCAAAACGACCTTGTGCAAATCGAGACTACCACGCTCGATTTCCCAAGGTCGTTTTGCGTCTAACTTAACCACAAACCATCTGGACCATCACATCTCAAAAGTAAGAAAAATCCCACGAAAAAACACACGAAAACGAAACAGTAAACAAGACAGCCAGAACAGGCGAACCCCCGTTTTTTTCATTCTCTTTTTCAAATTTTTTCAACGAAGCAGAAAAGAAAACCGAAAACAGAACAGACCTTTTTCATCATTTTTTCAACACTGTTTTCACGATACCCTGGTCTTCATTTTTGTTTTCATTTCTTTCAAAAGAATGAAAAGACACGGGAAAAAGAAGCTGAAAAACATTTGCCTTATTTTTTTCAAAACCCTCTTCAAGCCTTGTTTTATCAGCTTTTTTCGACAAACGGAAGCAGACAAAAGAAGAAAAAACCAAAGAAAACTCCCGTGAAAAAAACTGACGCGGACGGGACGGAAGCAGAACCGAATCCACAATCGGTCACATACGGTAGAGCCGGTCTCACAGCCGACGCGATGGCACACGAAGCTGAATAACAGCGGAGTGGGACGTCAAGGAGGCGGAGGGCAACCGGACTTGCCGTTCGTTGACAAAAGCGGGGGTAGCGACCTGATTCGACCCGGTGAGCGCCGGACGGATCTGTGTGGCAGAACAGGAAAAAAAGAAGAAAAAAAGAGGGACCGGTTGCGGGAGAAAACGCACAGTCGTTCCAAAGCAGGTGAAAGCAAAAAAGGTAAAAAAAGGAGAAAAATAGTGTTCCGCGAAGGAGCGGAGCAGGATACGTGAAAATTTGATGGGCAGGATAAGTAGTTTCTGCGAGGACAAAAGCAAACCCGGGAGGCCGCATAAACACTGACTTTTTCGGGTGTCATAGGTGGCTTTGATAGCATTTTGATAGCACTTTATCCTGTTGCCATTATTCTGAAGGAACATTTCATATGTGACCTTCGGGGTTAACGGCTCTATAAGATCTTAAAAACGACCCTGCCGAACTGATGTAAAAAACAGTTCGGCAGGGTTTTCTGTGTCTTGAGAGAAATCATTTCATCTCATTCTTTTT
>CAZRNI010000062.1:0-2532 GCA_964601425.1 uncultured Eubacterium sp.
TTTGATGTTTTCTATATTCATGCCTTCATCTCCCATCCCATATCCCAGAATGCCGTCTCAAATCTGGAGCAGTTGATAAAAATTTCTTCCAGATGACGGTACTGTCTCTCATTGTAATCCGCTGTCAGACGGTCTGTAAACGCTTCCAGTTCTCTGCTCTCTGCCGCATAAGCATCACTTGCGTATTCTTCTATCCACGAGCCATAGAGCGGATCAGATGTACAGGCCGGACGCGCGCTGATCATTCTTTTTGCCAGCACTTCATAGCTGACAGAACACGCGAGGATCGCTGCACAGATTGCGGCCGCATCCTCCTCATAACCGACACGAAGCATGTAGGCTGTATAAGAGGCGTTGTCCAGCGCCATGGGCGTATGGTCCAGCTCCTCCTGCGTAATTTCAAAGCGTCCCATGTATCCGTCGTGGATGCTCATCTCATTGTCGAGAATGGATTTGCATTTTCCCGCAAACATCTGCATCGTATCCAGGTCCGGTGATTTCGCCGCGCCAAGCGCAAATACTCTTGCGTAGTCCATCAGATACAGGTAATCCTGCAAAATATAATATCTGAATTTATCCCGGTCCAGCGTACCGTTCTGAATTCCCTGTACAAACGGATGCTGATAATATCCTTCCCAGATGTCCTTAACTGCCTGATAGAGGCGTTCCGTCGTCTTCATTGAAAACACCTCCTACATCGCTTTTCCGGTCTTCTGCTGATCGCCGGCGACTGCCTTCCGGATCAGTCCGGCAGCAACACATAGAACCATTGTGACGCCAATATCCAGAAGCGTACTTCCTATCACAAAATCAAATCCCATCAGATACCGGTACAGCAAAAATCCGATCAGCCAGATGATCAGATTCTCCACACTGAACATCCGGTCGTCATGACGTACTTTCAAAATGAAGAAATCAGCAATCTGCACCGCGATCATCGGCGCAAAAACCGAGCCGATCAGATACAGAAATCCGGTGATATTGTCCATCGGGAACAAAACTGCCGCCAGCGTTCCGAGCACAGTCGCTGCGACTGCAATCCATTTTCCGTTCAGCTTCTCCGAGAACAGCTCACTGGAAACGCCTGCGGAATATGCATCCAGAAATGTCGTCGTCACCGTTGCGAAAACAACAATCAAAAGACCAAGTACGCCAAGTCCCGCCTTCAGCATGATTTCCGCGATATCAGAGGTTCCTGCGAAAATTGCAGCGCCCATGCCGATTACGTACATCCAGCAGCTGACAACTCCGTAGACGACCGTAGAACACAGCGTCGCTGCCACAGGTTTTTCAGCTTCTCTGGTGTAGTCGCTGATCAGCGGCACCCAGGAAAGCGGCATCGCGACATTCAGTTCAATGGCCGCGCCAAATGTCAGCGTCTCGCCGGATACGACCGGTGCAGCTCCGCCGCCGAACACCTGTACAGACAAAATAATTGTCAGAATAAACAGGGCACTCATGGCTACGATATTGAGCTTGCCAAGACTCTGGATGCCGATCAGAATCCAGATCAGAATCAGTCCCCCGATGACAACTGCCCAGATCCCGCTGCCGATGTGAAACACACCGTTTGCCGCGAGTGACCCGTCATAGATCATGATCGCTGTCCATCCTACCAGCTGCAGTACATTCAGAAGTGCAAAGAAATAGCCGCCCTTACTGCCAAAACTGAACGTGACGGTTTCCATTGCACTGCTGCGTGTCTTTCCGCCGATATAGCCCGCCAGAAACAGCAGGACACAGCCGATTGCATGGCCGATCAGGATCGAAAGCAGTCCTTTTGAGAATCCAAGCGGTGCCAGATAGGTTCCGGATAAAATCTCTGCCAGACCGACAGCTGCGCCAAACCAGATCAGACCATTTTCAAGAACTGAGGTTTTCCGGTTCATTTCCCGTCACCTCCGTTCCCGATTGCATACATATGATTGAGCGGTCCGGACCCATGTCCCAGATCCAGCATAGCCTCCAGTGCGCCGGAAATATATTCCTTCGCAGCGGCAACTGCTTCCGGCAGGGTTTTCCCTTTTGCGAGTCCGGATGCAATCGCGCTGGACAATGTGCAGCCGGTTCCATGTGTATTCGGATTGTCAATCCTGCGTCCGTGGAACCAGATACTCTCTGCTCCCGTATAGAGCAGATCGTCCGCATCGGCGATGCTGTGCCCGCCCTTGCAGAGAACTGCACAGCCGAACTGGTCATAGATGGCTTTTGCTGCCTTCTCCATATCCTCCCGGGTACGAATCTCCATGCCGCAGAGCACTTCTGCCTCCGGAATATTTGGCGTGATCACTGTTGCCAGGGGCAGCAGTTCTTCCTTTAATGTCTCGATCGCATCTTCGCTGATCAGTCTGGATCCGCTGGTCGCAACCATTACCGGATCTACGACCAGATTCTTTGCCTGATACTGCTTCAGCTTCGCTGCAATCACACGGATCAGTTCCGAAGAGGCAACCATCCCCTTTTTTTCTTTATTATGGAAAATATCTTTATTAATACTATCAATCTTTTCTCACAGATACTGCTTTGAAACCT
>CAZRNI010000062.1:2542-10029 GCA_964601425.1 uncultured Eubacterium sp.
AATACAATCCAGCTGTTCCTTCAGGAAATCAGGTGTAACTTCCATAATATCCGTGACGCCGGTCGTATTCTGCGCAGTCAGGGCAGTGATCGCGCTCATGGCATAGACGCCATTTGCAGTCATTGTCTTGATATCTGCCTGGATGCCGGCGCCTCCGCTGGAATCACTTCCGGCGATTGTTAATGCTGTTCTCATTGTCCTCTCCTTTCTGAACTGCATTAATTTTGTTATGCGACGCGAAGTGGTGCCCCCGACGCGCCGCGGTGTGTAAGTACTTTGCTCTGCGCATGCTTCTCATGTCTGAATGCCGGGATATCCTGCATTCAATAACAGAGCAAAGAAAGGCAGCCTGCATGGCTGCCTTATCGTACACATCTCTCCCTACGTTGGCATGATCCAAATCAGGTTTTGGGTCGGAGACGATATCAGTCTCCCTCTCAGCCGGGTGCGCCCGACTCCCCAGAGCTTGATTCAATTGCTATGTCTTCGGCACAGTCATGCCGATTGACATCGTGCTTATTCTACCATAGTTAAAGATAGGTGTCAAACACCTTATACCGCAATTTTTGTATCTTTTTTTATCATTTTTTGATGTTTTATCAGATTTATGTGATCTGTATTTTCGTTCCGCTTGTCCCCTTTTTCGCCCGCAGCCGCGCAAAGAAATTCTTCATAAGCCGGCTGCACGCTTCTCCCAAAACGCCTTCCATTGTGACAACCTTATGATTAAATCCGTCTGCCTGCAGGAGATTCATCACAGAGCCGGCACACCCTGCTTTCGGATTCATCGCGCCGATGACCACCGCATCGATTCTGGCCTGCACAATGGCGCCTGCGCACATCTGACAGGGCTCCAGTGTCACATACATCGTACAGCCTTCCAGACGCCAGTCGCCGAGTTTCTTCGAGGCCTTGCGGATTGCATTTAATTCAGCGTGTGATAGCGTATTCTGATCGGTATTGCGCCGGTTGTAGCCGCGTGCAATGATCCTGCCGTCTTTGACGATGACACAGCCAATCGGAACCTCTTCCAGCGCTTCTGCCTTGCGGGCCTGGCGGATCGCTTCACGCATGTATTGCTCATGAACAGAGAGATCTGTTTCCTGTAATGTTTTTTTTCGAATTTCCATTATTGTACGCACTCCATTTTTGATCGGATGGGATCATATCCATGAGCAGACTGTCCGAGAATCGCCGGTACTAAGCTTCATAAGGCTGTTTCCGGCATAAACACAATGACAGTCCCTCCTCCGGCTCACAGCAGCAGAACGTGCAGCCGAGCGCCTGCCAGACGACAGGCTGCAGGAGGCGGGCGGAACCGCGCATCTTCTCCGGAAAATCTTTGCCTTCAGGCTTCACGGAAATTTTTGCAAACATTCCGTCGATTCCCTGTCCGGTGTATTTGACGTAAGCTTCTTTGGCTGTCCAGACGCGGTAAAACCGCTCCCGGCGGCCTTTTTCTTCCGAAAGGACAAAATCACATTCATCGGGATGGTAAAACCGGCGTGCAAGCCGGCTCAGCCGTTCAGCATCTTCGGCTTCTGTGCGTCTGATTCCATGGCGCTGATGCAGCTGTATATCGAGACCGGCCGGCTGTTCTGAAAATGCAACCGCAGTGACTTTTCCGCTGTCTGACAGGGAAAAATGCAGTTCCGGATGATGTATAAAGTAAGGTTTGCCCAGCTCTGTTCTGGCGCAGCTCCACTCTTCCGGATCCGGACGGGGACAGGACAGAACACAGTCTTCATCTGACAAGTCCTGCCCGGGAAGGATCAGCTCCGGTACTCCGGTCTGTTTTATTTCTGTGCCTTTTTTTCTGTTTTTTTGAAACACAACACCGAGTGCTCCGAGCACACGCGTATCTTCTGCGGGTCTGTTCTTTTCTTTTTTTCTGGCAGTTTTTGTTTTCCAAATTACAATCCGGACGCCTGCAATTTCAGCCGGTTTGTATTGCAGTTTTCCCGCTTCAATGTAATTTGTCATCTGATTTCTTCCTTCGTTTTACTTGCTTTCAATGCCGTCACGTGATAGAATTATATTCGCTTCAGGCCGGCGTGTCGGAATTGGCAGACGAGGCAGACTCAAAATCTGTTGTCCGCAAGGACGTGTGGGTTCAAGTCCCACCGCCGGCATTTATAGTTTCATATCAGCTTCGATTTTGTAATCTGCGGATCTTTGTGTTTCGCAGATTATATCATTCTATACGACAAACTTCAAATATTAAACCGAAGGAGGAACATGCCATGAAGTACCACATCCGATTTACAAAGCGCCTTCACATGCTTCTGCCGGCAGCTGCGCTGGTTTTGATTGCCGCCGCATTCCTGATCCTGCCGGTCCGTAAGACATATGCCGCTGTGCTTCCGGCTGACAACGGGATTTACCGGATTTCCCCTGCCGGAAATACGAATTATGTACTGGACATCATGGACGGTTCCAGAAAGATGAAAGCGAAGGTTCAGCTGCTTAGCTGGAAGAAAAAAACACGTCAGAAATTTCAGTTTGAAAAGCAGGCCGATGGCACCTATTTGATCCGGAATGTAAAATCCAAGCATGTCCTGACCGCCACAGGCAAAAAGAATGGTTCTCCGGTTTATCAGTATAAGGAAACCGGAAAGAAAGCACAAAAGTGGTCCATCCGCGAAAATGCAGACGGCACGCTTTCTTTTATCAACCAGAAATCAAATAAAGCCCTTACCCTCGCGTCTTCCACACCCGATCGGTTCGTCCGGATTGTGATCTCGACCGACAAAGAAAAAAAGACACAGAAGTTTCTGTTAAAAAAGACAAAGGGATCAGACAAAAAGGCAATCAATTACGAGACTGTAACGTATCACCGCTCCGGTTCCGGCGGAAGCCATGCAAGCTCAGAATGGTACTTCTCGCGTAATTCTTCGCACAAAGTGCCGGGCGGAGCCCAAAGTGAGGCCTGGCTGAAAAAATACAATGCGTACTATGTTGCGCCGAAAAGAGACAAGAAGTATATTTATTTCACATTTGACTGCGGATATGAAAACGGACAGACTTCCAAGATTCTGGACGTTCTGAAAAAGAAAAAAGTAAAGGCCTGCTTCTTTGTTACCGCACCCTATATCCAGAGCAATCCGGAACTTGTCAGGCGTATGAAAAAAGAAGGCCACCTCGTCGGCAACCACACAAAGACACATCCCGCTCTGGGACCGCAGTCAATGGATCAGATCCGAGAGGAGCTTGAATACACAGCAAACCTGATGAAAACCAAAACCGGCTATAAGATGGACAAGATCATGCGGCCGCCGATGGGCAATTACAGTGAATATATGCTCGCCGCCGCAGACAAGCTCGGATATACTACCATCTTCTGGAGTATCGCTTACATGGATTATGAGCCCTCCAGAGAGCCGGGAACTTCCTACGTCATCAATCACTTTAATGCGAACCATCACGACAGAGCAATCACGCTGACGCACGCTGTATCTTCTTCCAATGCGAACGCGCTTGGAACGGTTATAAAAAATCTGAAAAAGCAGGGATACCACTTCGGTTCTCTGGATTTCCTGATCAAATAAACGTTTTCCAAAATTTACAGTCATTGAAAATCCCCTGTGGCGTTTCAAACACCACATGGGATTTTTTCAGTTCGTTTTATTCAAACATCTTTTTGTATTCCGGTGAGAAATCCAGCGTCGCAAAATAATCCTTCGGCGTCTCTGCCCGCCGGATCATCTGTACGCCGCCGTCCTCTTTGAGGAGCAGCTCAGCCGACCACAGGCGTCCGTTGTAGTTGTATCCCATGGCGGAACCGTGTGCACCGGTATCGTGGATCACCAGGATGTCTCCGTTTTCAATTTCCGGCAGCATCCGGTCAATCGCAAACTTATCGTTGTTCTCACACAGAGATCCTGTTACGTCATATTTGTGGTCGCAGGGTGCATCTTCTTTGCCCATAACCGTAATATGATGATATGCGCCGTACATCGCCGGACGCATCAGATTTGCCGCACAGGCATCACAGCCGATGTATTCCTTGTAGATGTGCTTCTGATGAATCGCAGTTGTGACAAGGCATCCGTACGGTCCCATCATGAAACGGCCCATCTCTGTACAGATGCTGACATCGCCCATGCCTGCAGGTACGAGAATCTTATCAAACTGTTCATGCACACCCGCACCGATTGCCAGAATATCATTTCCCTCCTGATCCGGACGGTACGGGATGCCGACGCCACCGGACAGATTGATAAATGTGATGCGGCAGCCTGTCTCCTTCTGCAGCTTCACAGCGAGTTCAAACAAGATTCCGGCAAGCTTCGGATAGTATTCGTTGGTTACGGTATTGCTGGCCAGAAATGCATGGATGCCGAATTCCTCTGCGCCCTTTTCCTTCAGCGTGCGGAATGCCTCAAAAAGCTGTTCCTCCGTCATGCCGTACTTGGAATCCCCCGGATTGTCCATGATCCCGTTGCTCATCTGGAAGACGCCGCCCGGATTGAACCGGCAGCTGATTTTCTTCGGGATATATCCCAGTGTTTTCTCAAGGAACGGAATGTGCGTGATATCATCCAGGTTAATGATGGCGTTCATTTCAGCCGCCTTCACGTACTCCTCTGCAGGCGTTACATTGGATGAGAACATGATGTCATCGCCCGTAAATCCTGCCGCCTCAGAGAGCATCAGCTCTGTCATGGAGGAACAGTCACATCCACAGCCGTATTCCCCCAGAATTTTCATCAGATAGGGATTTGGCGTCGCTTTTACCGCAAAATACTCGCGGAATCTCGGATTCCAGGAGAAAGCCTCTTTGACGCGGGCCGCATTTTCGCGAATGCCTTTTTCATCATACAGATGAAACGGGGTGGGATAAGTCTTGATGATCTCATCCAGCTGTTCTTTGGTTACAAAAGGTTTTTTGGTGTTGCTCATTCTTTTTCTGCCTTTTCTGTAATTTCTTTCGTTGTATCTATGTTCAGATTCAACAATTGATTTAAATGTGTTGAATCTTCGCATTTTATTCGCCATGTAAATCGCGATCACATTCACTCTACATGTTTGTGCGAGAACAAATGATCATTGCAATACTCATAGTTCCCGTTGCAGCGCGAGCAGAAACGGAATTCCAGAGACGGGTCATCCAGTTCTGTCCGCCCGCAGATGGCACATTTATGCCGCGCAATGATCTTTGAGCCGCCGCCTGCATTTCGTCCGCCCGCAGTACCCGCGCCTCTGGCACCGTCATGAGATGCCTCGTAATATTTTCTGTAGCCGGAGGTAAAGCGTTTGCCCGCATTCTCCCCCATCGCCTTTTTCCAGTCACGCTGCCGCTTCCGCTCTTTCGGGCTGAACCGGCTCAGGTTCCGGGTCATCAGGAAGAACAGAATGGTACTTGCGAGCGAGCAGACGATCATAATGGTGATGGCCGGATTGACGCCGCTTGCATAGATGTTGTAGATCAGATAAACAACATCTACGATTGCCAGATATTTGATCTTAATCGGTATGATGAACATGAACAGCAGCTGCTGATTCGGGAACGTCATCGCAAAGCCAAGGAAGATCGACAGGCTGACATAGTAGGTTGTAATCAGCGGATAAGATGATGCTGTTGCCAGACTGAACAGCTGGTCTGTCCCGGGAACCAGCGCATAGGCGATAAAAGCGCCGATCACGGTCATAATCAGTCCGAAGAAGATATAAAAATTATACAGAAAATCGCCCCAGGCCGCCTCGAGTGCCGTGCCGAGCTGGTAGTACAGCAGCAGCATAATGATCGTCCAGATACTTAAGGATGAAGGCGGCATCAGGACCCAGCTGACGATGCGCCAGACCTGGCCTTTCAAAATCAGGCCCGGATCCAGCGTAAGGTAACCGATCAGCGGTGCCTTCGTTGTCTGCTGCAGAAAGAAAATCGCATAGCCTATCACATATGTGAGTATAATGTATCGTGTAAGATCCGGAATCGCGTAGCGTCCGAACTTCTGCTCCATCTTTTTTAAGAAATTCATAGTATCCTCCGCAGTGCATAATTATGCAATGATGATTATAAAATGATTGTTTTCTGTTTGTCAACTATGTGGAAGCGGCGGCACTGCCGTCAGTATTTGCATGAAGGTGCAAGCTGTGGTAGACTAGCATTTAGATTTATGTTTAGTATGCAGTTTTTATAAGGGGATATAATATGGCAGGTTCTTCGATCGGAACGATTTTGAAGCTGACGACCTGGGGGGAGTCGCACGGTGCCGGGATCGGCGTTGTTGTGGACGGCTGTCCGGCAGGGCTTCCGCTTACGGAGGCGGATGTTCAGAAATTTCTGGACCGGCGCAAACCCGGACAGAGCCGGTATACAACACAGCGCAGCGAGGCGGATCAGGCAGAAATCCTGTCCGGTGTCTATGAAGGGATGACGACGGGCACGCCGATTTCCATCCTGGTGCGCAACAATGACCAGCACTCGAAGGATTACAGTAACTTAAAGGACTTGTATCGTCCGGGACATGCTGATTATGGCTATGACATGAAATACGGAATCCGGGATCACCGGGGCGGCGGACGCTCTTCCGGCCGTGAGACGATCGGAAGGGTGGCCGGCGGTGCGATTGCTGCAAAGCTGCTGGCAGAACTCGGAATCACCGTAACCGCCTATACGAAATCAATCGGACCGGTCTTTGCAGAAACATTTGATTCTGCGGAAATCTCACGCAATCCGCTCTGTATGCCGGATGCATCGGCAGCCGAGATGGCCGCATCTTATCTCGAGGGATGTATGGAGCATCATGATTCTGCTGGCGGCGTGATTGAATGTATTGTCAGCGGCATGCCTGCAGGTGCAGGTGACCCGGTGTTTGAGAAACTCGACGCCAATCTCGCAAAAGCCGTCATGTCCATCGGTGCTGTCAAAGCGGTAGAAATCGGCGACGGTTTCCTCGCCGCTGCATCGACCGGTTCGGAAAACAATGATCCGTTTATCCCTGCTCCGGAGGAATCCGAAACGGGTAAACCCCGGATCACGAAATCTTCCAATCACGCCGGCGGCATTCTCGGCGGTATCAGCGACGGGAGCGATATTATCGTGCGCGCTGCTGTTAAACCGACGCCTTCAATCGCTCAGCCGCAGAAAACTGTCACAAGAGACGGCCGCTCCATCGGACTGGAAATTACGGGGCGGCATGATCCTGTCATTGTGCCGCGTGCAGTGGTTGTTGTGGAATGTATGACAGCATTCACTGTCGCTGATGCACTGCTTACCGGAATGTCCGCGAAGATGGATTCTGTGAAAGCGGTCTGGGGAAACTGACAGGTATTCGGACTTTCCGCATGCTTCGCATGCTCGTCCTCATGTCGGGGCGCGAAAAAAGGTCAGAGCCCATCGCAAGTATACTTGCGGGGCTCTGGCTTTTTTTCGCTGGTATCATCAGATAGCAAACTTTGCGTTATACGCATCCAGCTGCCTCAGATATTCTTCGTCTCTTCTGGACTCTGCGATCTGATGGTATTCATGGCTCTTGATTTCT
>CAZRNI010000063.1:0-964 GCA_964601425.1 uncultured Eubacterium sp.
CCATCAGCGTCACAAAACGCTGTCCGACCATACCGGTTGCGCCAAGAATTCCGACACGTAATTTCTTCTCCATGATACTTCTATGCTCCTTAATTTTGGGAAATGAATCTATACAGTTTTTCAACAATAAAAAAGACTGATATTGACGTTCACTATAAGACAATTTAGCCAAAAATGCAAGTCATAAATTGTGCATTATCACTTGAATTTTGTGCCATCCAAATGATCTTATGCCGTGTCGCGTCCCTGGACACGTTCACGCTCCATATTCATAAACTTCGTATAATCCGGCAGCCATACCAGATTGACGGTTCCGATCGGGCCGTTTCTCTGTTTCGCAATAATGATTTCACAGATTCCCTTCATCTCGGAATCCTTCTTGTAATAATCATCGCGGTACAGGAACATGACGACGTCAGCATCCTGCTCGATTGCGCCGGATTCACGCAGATCCGAAAGAATCGGTCTGTGGTCACCGGTTCGCTGCTCAACTGCACGTGAGAGCTGAGAAAGTGCGACAACCGGCACATTTAATTCTCTGGCAAGTGCTTTCAGTGAGCGGGATATCTCGGAAATTTCCTGCTGACGCGAGTCTGTTCCGCGCTTTCCGGAACCGCTCATCAGCTGCAGGTAGTCAATCATCACAATATCCAGGCCGTGTTCCAGCTTGTATTTCCTGCATTTGGTCCGCAGCTCCCGGACCGTGATGCCGGGAGTATCGTCTATGATCAGCTTTGATCCGCCGAAAAGGCCTGCCGTCTCGATCAGACGCGCCCACTCTTCATCACGCAGATTACCGTTTCTTAAATTCTGTGAATCCACGCGGGACTGCATCGCAAAGAGACGGTTCATCAGCTGATTCTTTGACATCTCAAGACTGAATATCGCAACCGATTTATCCTGCTTCAATGTCATATATTCTGCAATATTCAGGACAAATGCCGTTTCTCCCATCGAAGGGCGG
>CAZRNI010000063.1:974-9940 GCA_964601425.1 uncultured Eubacterium sp.
CCGAATTCTGCAGACCGGAGGTCTTGTAGTCAAGATCCGTAAACCCGGTGGCCAGTCCGGTAACATTTCCCCTGGTGCGGGATGCTTTCTCAATCGTTGAAAGCGTATCCATAACAACCTGCCGGATCGGCACAAATGTGCTGGTATTCTGCTTCTCAAATATCTGGAACATATTCTTCTCGGAATTTTCCAGAATCTCTTCCACCGGCTCGTTATCGAGATAACATGTATTCTCAATTTTTTCCGCCTCGCGGATCAGATTGCGCAGAATGCTCTTTTCCCTGACAATTTCCGCGTAGTAGCGGACGTTTGCCGATGTAGGCACTGCGGTAAGAAGATCTCTGACAAACTCCATGTCAGAAATCTCAGGCGGAACATCTTTTTCCTTCAGCCGGTTCTGCAGCGTAATAACATCCACGGCTTTGCCCGCATTGTACAAATCAAGCATTGCCTCAAAAACGACGCCAAACTGCGGCTGGTAGAAATCCTCCCGCTGCAGAATCTCCGACGCAGTCATAATCGCCTCGCGTCCCATCAGCATGGATCCGATGACAGACTGCTCCGCTTCAGTGCTGTGCGGCAATATTCTCTTGATTGCGGCTTCTTCCATGCTGTGTCTCCTATTTAAAAAAGTAGTATGAACACATAATATAAATCAAGCCTCTGATACAATCACCTTCAGCTTCGCAGTCACCTTCTGGTGCAGCCGGATCGGAACTTCAAATGCACCAAGCTCCTTGATCGGTCCGTCCATCTGGATTTTCTTCTTATCCAGTTCAAATCCAAACTGTTTTTTCGCTTCGTCTGCAATTTCTTTTGCCGAAATAGAGCCGAATGCGCGGCCGCCTTCACCGATCTTAATTTTCATGTCCAGCTGCTTTGTTCCGATTTCTTCAGAGAAGCGCTCCGCCTCAGCAAGTGCCTCCTGTGCAAGTTTTTCTTCATGCGCATTTCGCAGTTTTAAATCATTCAGATTCTTCGGCGTCGCCTCTACGCCGAGTTTTTTCGGCAGCAGCATGTTGCGTGCATAGCCGTCACTTACTTTAACAATATCTCCTTTTTTTCCGAGAGATTTGACATCTGCGAGTAAAATCACTTTCATAATGCTTTTCTCCTTTATACTTCTCCGGCCTCGATCAGTTCATCGAGTGTGTGTTTAAGCTGCTCCATCGCCTCTTCTATGGTCAGGCCGTCCAGCTGACAGCCGGCCATATTGAGATGGCCGCCGCCGCCCATATGTTCCATGATAATCTGTACATTCACTTCATCGATCGCTCGGGCACTTATATATATGCGGTTATCGTACTCTGTAAGAACTAACTATGCGTGCACACCGATAATATTCAGCAGCGCATTTGCTGACTGTGATGCTACAATGGTTGGACTCTCAATTCCCTCTGCCGGGCATACTGCAATTGCGAAACGGTCCCTGTACAGAATCGCATTCCGGATCGTCTCACCGCGCGCCCTGTAATCATTCATATTCTCACGGAAGAGCTTGCGGACACGCGTCACATCTGCGCCGTTCTTGCGCAGAAAAGCGGCAGCTTCAAATGTCCTTACACCGGTTTTCTGCATAAAGTTATCTGTATCAATCATTACGCCGGCATACAATGCATCGGCCTCAATATTTCGAATCCGGACGCCTTCTGCAAAATACTGAAGTATCTCCGCCACCATTTCACAGCTGGATGACGCATACGGCTCAATATAGGACAGAACCGCATTCTTAATCGTATCGTCACTCTGGCGGTGATGATCCAGTACAACGATCGTCTTTGTTTTGCGAAGCAGGGATGGGCATTCTGTATAACCCGGCTTGCTGGTATCAACAACGATCAGGAGCGTTTCATTGTTAACCAGACTCTCTGCTTCTTCCTTCGTCAGGAACATTGCAGGATTGAAGTCCGGTGAATCACGAAACAGATCAATCAGCGGACGCATAGATGAAGTAATCTGTCCGATTACAATGTGTACTTTTTTGTTCAGCGAACGGGACGCGCGGTACAGACCGACAGCTGCTCCGAATGCATCTGCATCAATCAGCTGGTGTCCCATAATTACGATTTCTTCCGCGGATGCGATAAACTCTTTCAGCGCATGTGCCTTTACTCTGGCCTTTACGCGCGTACTCTTTTCAACCGCCTCTGTTTTGCCGCCAAAGAAGTAGTTGCTGTCCTTATCCTTAATTACAACCTGATCTCCGCCGCGTCCGAGTGCCAGGTCAATTGCGGTTCTTGCAGCCTCAAAATTGTCGTTCAGTGTTCCGGCATTCTGGCCGATTCCGATACTGATTGTTACTTCCATATCGTTACCGATATTGACTGACTTTACATTTTCCAGAATGCTGAACTTCATGCCCTTGAGCTGATCAAGCGCATGGTTATGCATCACGAGCAGAAACTTATCTTTTTCGAAGCTCTTGACCACACCGTCCAGATCGTGAAAATACTTTGTAATCCTACGCTCAATCAAAGCGGTAAGCAGCGAACGTCTCACCTCTTCTACCGAATCCAGCGCCTCTTCATAATTATCAATATAAATCAGTCCGGCAACCAGTTTTTCGTCATTATATTTTTCGATATACCTGTGCAGTTCTGTCTGATCATGAAGGATGCAGGTATACAGGTAAATGTCTTCTGACTGATCTTCAGCCGCAAATCCGGAATCCGCCAAAAGATCTCCGGCCTCGATCCGCTGGATCTGTGCGATCAGAAACTGCTTGCCGTAAATAACTTCGAGCTCGATCGGCAAGTCTCCCTCCGGAAACATATCCGCGGTAATCCCCGGGAACAATCCGTGAATTGTCTTTTTCAGTCCGTCATTTTCGACGCCGGTCAGGTCGGAAAATGCATGGTTTACCCAGAGAAATCTTCCTTTTTGATCGGAAACCGCAAATGGCAGATCCATCTCTCTGATCACCTTTTGCTGAATCTGACCATACTGCGCCGCAAAGCCCATAAGCTGGGCAAGCAGCGTTCTCTTGCGGATTGTGTAAATCACAATCTGCAGCATCAGATAAAGCACAAGCCCGACGGACATAACAAAACCGCCTCTCCTGCTGACGGAATAAACGCCCGCGTTAAAAATAACGAGCACCAGAATCAGCCAGAGAGGTCCGCCGAGATATCGCTTAAATGATGCGTTGATTTTTTTATCTGACATGGTTTATTAACCTCAAAGCGGGCGGCATGCTAGAAATCGCAGCCGCCCGGACTTCGCCATCAAATACATCTTGTGTCGTTCAATCCCGTCTCATTTACTGAAATGGAAGCTCCTCATCTATTCCGTCGGGAATATTCATAAACCCGTCGGCAGACTCAGCGCCGAAATTTGCCGGTGCAGCACTCTGCTGCGGAGCCGGCGCACTGTTATATGCGTTATTGTAGTCATTTGCATAAGAAGCGGAATTTGCCTCACTTGCTGCTCTGCTCTCTGCAAATTCATGATCCTCTACAATTACGTCAGTTGTATAGACACGGTTTCCGTCCCGGTTTGTATAACTACCGGTCTGAATCCTTCCTGTTACCAGGATTTTGGTTCCTTTGTGGAGATATTTTTCCGCAAATTCTGCAGATCTGCCGAATGCGACGCAGCTGATGAAATCCGCATTCTGCTGGTTGTCGTCTCTGCGGCGCCGGCGGTCGACTGCAAGTGTATATCTTGCGACCTCCATGCCGTTTTCTCCCTGTGCGTAGCGAATGTCAGGATCGCGCGTAAGGCGTCCCATCAAAATGACTCTGTTCATAATTTACCTCTTGTTCGGATTTTTTCACGGTACTAAAATAGCATAACTATACAGGAAAGTCAATGAATGCGCGGTTTTCAGGCCGTCTATACCCTGATTGCACCCAGCACCTCGCCGATCGGATCACGGATGACCAGATCCGCCTTTGCGCTCATTCCTGTCTGTCCTTTATTGATTAACACCAGTGAATCGCCGTGGAAATACTGCAGCAGCCCCGCCGCAGGATATACCACCAGAGACGTGCCGCCGACAATCATCATATCCGCCTCCCGGATTGCCCGGACAGCCCCGTTGATCACATCATTATCAAGTCCCTCCTCATACAGGACAACATCAGGTTTGATCATGGCGCCGCATTTCTCGCAGACCGGAACTGCGTCTTTGCTTGCCTTAATATAGGCACCGTCATAAAACGCACCACAGTGCGTACAGTAATTGCGGTGTACGCTTCCGTGCAGTTCATAGACCACTTTACTCCCCGCCTTCTGATGCAGACCGTCAATGTTCTGCGTTACAACTGCTGTCAGCTTACCTTTCTGCTCCATTTCCGCCAGCTTCAAATGAGCGGCATTTGGCTCTGCATCAAGCGCCAGCACCTTATCTCTGTAGAACTCGAAGAAGTCAGCGGAGTGCGAAACAAAAAACGTATGACTCAGCATGGTTTCCGGCGGGTATTTATACTTCTGATTGTATAATCCGTCTACACTTCTGAAATCCGGAATACCGCTTTCTGTTGAAACGCCCGCACCGCCGAAAAACACGATGTGATTGTGTGAGTCGATTAATTTCTGCAGCTGTTCAATCTGGTTCATTTTGTGCTCCTTTCTTACTTCTTTTTCCGGAATATGCGTATGATCCGGTTTTACTCCGTCTCAGTCACAAACTGACTATATTCATCTTCCTGTCCGCCAGATGATTTTTCTTCGGACTTGTCCCGTGAAGAATCATCGTCGCCGCTGCTGCCGGCCGGACCCGCATTCTCGTCCGGCGTGTGATTGATACTGCCGACCCGGACCCCCTGCACGACAAAACGTGCCTTTGAGTCATTGGTGCATGTGGAAAGTGTCACAATTTTACTGTCGGTTGTAAATTTCTGTTCCGGAAGATCTACCGAGGATTCCTTCGCGCATTTCTCCGCATACTGTACGAAGGTTTCATCTGTGCCGTGGAACAGCGTATAGATTTCATCATATGGATCGACCCGCTGCATATCGAACATCGCATAGCAGTATTCCGCGCCGGGCACCAAAATCCAGAAATACGGTTCTTCAACGTCCTTCTCTTTCTCCACAAGCTCATCGAGCCGGCCGAACATCGAATCATTTTTCATGTTGTGTCCGTAAAGAATTGTATTGGGATCCGAAAAATCGGAAGCATTTTCAAAATCGGCAAAGATCGACCCTGCAAAATTGTAGGTCCGGCGGAATGTCCGGTGCAGATAATAATCATTGTCTTTGCTCTGTGTAATCGGATAACTGATATCTACATCTTTAATATAGATCCATCCGATGATGTCCTCATTGATCTCCTTCAGTGCGTCAAAGTCAACACTGATCGGACATTTGAGCTGACCGGATGCCACTTCCTCCGCCGTCAGAACGTGTTTTTTGTCTGCCGCATCCTCATCTGTATAACCGCGCAGATTGTCATACTCCTGTGCGCTTTTTCTGTATTCAAGCATTGTCGAAAGCAATTTATATCCTGAAAAAATAAAAACGCCAAGCAAGATCAGGATCAGTATGATCAGAGCCGGGCTGATTTTTCGTTTTGATTTTTGTTTTGCCATACAGCAGATTTCCTTTCCTGTCGTTTCTATAAATTATATCACTTTTTATTCATTGTGGGAACAAACGGCTTTTTTCTCAATGTATTGTGTATTCCAATAAAACAATCCACATGATATTGTAAAATCAGAATGAATCCTGTATAATTCAATTCCGATTAATATAGTGTCTTTTTTTCTGTTATTCCGCAGAAAGCATTACCTCTCTTTCCTACAGAAGCTTCAGGAATCATTATTTATGGAAAAATTCAGTGTAAAAAAGCCCTTCACGATACTTGTCATGGTGATCATGATCATCACACTTGGATTTGTCGCCGTCACACGTCTCTCCACAGACCTTCTGCCGCAAATGACGCTTCCTTATCTGATGGTTATCACCCCATATCCCGGTGCAAGCCCCGAAAAAGTAGAAAGCAATATAGGCGTTCCTATGGAGCGTGCACTCGGAACCATAACCGGCGTTAAAAATGTTATGACTGCAAACGCAGATAACTACTGTATGACGCAGCTGGAGTTTGAAGACGGAACAGATATGGACAGTGCTCTGGTTAAGGTGTCCGGCGCCGTGGACGAGGTGTCCGGAACCCTGCCCGAAGAAGCCGCCACGCCAAGTATGATGGAAATCAGCATGGACATGATGGCAACCATGTATGTCGCTGTCAGCCGGGATGGCTATGATATTTATGAATTGACAGATTATGTACGTGACGAAGTTGTTCCGTACATGGAGCGTCAGAACGGCGTCGCACGTGTCTCAACAATCGGCGCAATTGATAAATCCATTCAGGTGGAATTGAATCAGGATAAGATTGACAAGATTAATGACCGTGTGCTCGGTAAGGCAAACACAGCCCTCGCAGACGCCAGAAAGCAGCTGGATGATGCGGAAGCGCAGGTGCAGGCCGGCCAGGACGCTCTCGAATCGCAGGAGAAATCCTTCGGCCAGACGGTTGCCTCTTCTATCTTCGACCAGATCAAGGGACAGATTCCATCTGTTTCTTCTTCTTTAAATAAACAGCTTGAAAATGCCGCAGGCACGCTGACCCGCCTCTCTGAATCCATCGACGAACTGACGCCGCAGGCTGAGAACAGCCTCGACGGACTGGTTTTGAAACTGGAAGAAGCACAGCAGGGCGTAAAAGATGCAGAAAGTTTCCTGAAACAGGTACAGCAGGCAATGGAAGAAGCCGCAAAAAGAGCTGCGTCTGCGCAGGAAACTGTTGATGATGCCGCCGTGACACTCGACAATACGGTGGATCAGGCTGATCAGACAATTCAGACGCTGGAAAATCTCCCGGAGGAGATCCAAAATGCCATGTCTGACCCGGAAGCGCTTGCAGCGCTGTTGGACCGCGCGCAGCAGGCACTGACGGAAGCGCAGGCTGCCGAAGAAAAAGCCAGACAGGATCTGGCAGCAGCAAGAGAAAAATACACAGCAGCTTATACAAAAGAGCAGATCGCACGGATGAAAACCACCGTTCAATCCGTTCTGACGACCATTGAAAAAGTTTCCACAGGAAGCGCTTCTACTTTTTCTGACCTGATGGGGGAAGTATCTGCTGTGACAACTGTACTTGCAAAGGCAGGAAGCGCCATAGATGCCATCTCTGCAGAAGACACTGCCGGAGCACTGACAGATAAGATCCTTGATGTACGGAATGCACTGGAAAACGCAGAAGCGGGTCTGGATCAGGTTCCTGAACTGCTCGGGAAGCTGGAGACAGGCTTTGGCGCCATGACACAGGCACAGCTGGATGCTGCGGTTGGTTTTTCCACTGCCGCCATGCAGCTGTCTGCAGCGCAGGCACAGTTGAAGACGGCGCGATCACAGTATGAATCTTCCCGGGACGCTGCGCTCGAAAATGCCAACATAGACCAGCTTGTTACAGCCGAGACTTTATCATCTCTCATCTATGCACAGAATTTTGCAATGCCGGCAGGCTATATTGATGATGAAAATGATAATTCATGGCTGCTGAAGGTCGGAGAACAATTTGACACACCGGACGAAATTGAAGATGCCTTACTTGTTGATCTGGATTCCGTCGGCGTCGTCCGCCTATCAGATGTCGCTGATCTGACAATTATAGATAATGCCGAAGACAGCTACGCCAAATTGAACGGGGAAAACGCCATCTGCCTGTGCATCTATAAAGCATCCACTGCAGGAACCAACGAGGTGTCCAAAACCTGCAAACAGGCACTGGACACACTTGCAGAAGGTGCAGAAGGACTGCAGCTGGTCTCTCTTATGGACCAGGGTATCTACATTGATCTGATTGTCAGCAGTATCCTCTCCAGCATTTTGCTGGGCGCACTGCTTGCAATCATTGTCCTGATCCTGTTCCTGAAGGATATCCGCCCGACACTGGTCGTCGGCATCAGCATCCCGCTGTCTGTGCTTTTTACGATTGTCCTCATGTATTTCTCAGGACTCTCTCTGAATATGATGACCCTGTCCGGCCTTGCACTGGGCATCGGCATGCTGGTAGATAACTCGATCGTCGTTATGGAAAACATTTTCCGTCTGCGGGGGCTCGGATTTCCTGCACCGCGCGCTGCGGTACAGGGTGCAAAGCAGGTACGCGGCGCGATCATCGCCTCTACTTTAACGACTGTCTGCGTATTTCTTCCAATGGTCTTTACCACGGGAACCGTGCGCGAGCTTTTGATTCCGATGGCCCTTTCCATCGGCTACTGCCTGATGGCCTCTCTTGTCGTCGCGCTGACAGTCGTTCCGGCTTCTGCCAGCACGATCATGAGAAATATGCGGCCTAAAACACACCGCCTGCTGGATCGTATTGCCGGCCTCTACGGAAAATCCCTTTCCTGGTGCCTGCGTTTCAAGATCATCCCGCTCGCACTGGCAATCCTGCTTCTGGTCATGACTGTCTGGCAGGTAATCCGCACTGGTATCGTCCTGCTGCCGGAAATGGCCAGCAGCGATATCGAAGTCGATATTACAACGGACGAAGGGCTTGACCGCAAGGCTTCCTACCGGAAAATGGATGAAGTAATCGACCGTCTGCTGCAGGTAGAAGGTGTTAACTACATCGGTGCCTTAGATATGGCGAGCTCCACCGCCCTGATTTCTTCTATGGCAGGTGACACAAGTGAATATGGAACTTATATGTGCTACGTTATCGCAGATGAGCAGGCTGATCCTGACCGGCTGCGTCAGCTCACGAAGGACCTGCAGAAAGCCGGCGACGAAACAGACGGATGTACTGTCACGGTCACAACCGGTGATATGAGTGATATGACAGCGCTTTCCGGATCAGATGACCTGACCATTCAAATCTACGGAACTGAGCTGGAGCAGCTGACAGAAATCAGCGCTGATGTACAGAAACTGATTCAGGAAGTACCCGGATTTACAGACATTAAGGACAGCACAGAAAACGGAGAAAAAACGCTGCAGCTTTCCATCGACCG
>CAZRNI010000064.1:0-9690 GCA_964601425.1 uncultured Eubacterium sp.
ACTGAATGGAACCTTTTTATTCCCACCGTAAACAGAATAACTGGAGGCATACACCAGATGCTCTACTGGATTGTGCCGACAGGCTTAAGGAAGTGGAAAAGGAGTAGGCAATGCCATTAAGTTAGATGTTCGATAAATGTTCGTTGCTCTCAACAGATACATAAAACATACGTGAGTTTGACTAAAAAGTCAAAAATCACTTGTCGGACAGCATGCCAAATAGGACAGGTGCAAAGCAACTGCCCTATAAAACCAGTATTCAGTTACGATATGTTATCTGTAAGAGAAATGAATAGCACCGATTCCGCGGAGTGGTCGTGAGAATTGTCGAAATTCCTCTTTTACAGCATGTATGTATCTACATAGGAGTTTAATGAGATCCACAGGTCCGTCTTTAGGACGGCGCAGGAAATATTTCCGGGCAGTTTTGAGTGCAGTAGAGATATCAATGGAATAGAGCATAAGTTTGTTTCGGTGCACATGCTACCTGTTGAGAACGAAGTTGAGCTTGGGACGGATTTTATTTATCGGATCTCTGAGGAGCATTTGATTGCATACACTACGGATTTGATAAAGATTGTACGTGAGGCGTTAATAGAGCTAACTGTAGCGATCCGGATTGAAGAATATCAACGACACAACGACAATGAGAAAGTAGCCCATATGAACGTTCACGAGTACTTGGATGATTTTAAGAGGTAAAGATTATGGAAAAACGATATTTTGAAACCACAGAAGAAAGGCTCGATTTTATTGAGTTTCGTCAGCAACTGCTTTTTGACAATGACGATTTATCAAGACTTCTTTTTGAATATCAGATTACACAGGGTGAGTATCGTGCGATTATGGATTTGATGGATGAGCTTAGGAGCATGCTTGACAAGCATCAGAAAATCTATAGCGGAGATTTTGAACGCCGCATATATGAGATAGTGCCATCTTGCAATGGAGATTATCACTTCTGTGAGTTTATAGCGAAGGCCTTTTACGAAGATGGTCGATGGGAAGAGGTGTTTCCGGCACTTTATGGTAGTTCACCTAAATATAGCTATTTATTCAAAAAGGATTAAAGAATGTTTAACACGATTGCGAGCATCTGCAGCATCTTGGGATTAATTGTAGCTTTCTGGCAGATATGGGAAGTTAAGAAAAAGTTAAAGTCAACGCAAAATGCATTGAATGAACTTAGAGCTGCTTTTGTGGATCAGAAAGTCGACGTACTTCTTAAATCCATATCTCGCCAGCAAGAAGAACTGGTCAGAGTGGTTTCGAATATAGCAAAGGAAGGTCGCTCTGCGAAAAAAACTCAAGAAGAAGTGCAGAGTATAATGCTGGAGCTAAACAAATGCAATAATGAACTTCCTGAGAAATATACTGATATCTCCAGCGGCCTTGAAAAGGCGATTACAGAATTACAAAAAGCGTTATCCTCGGGAGTTGCAGATGTAAAAACACTGAGGGACTATTTGCTGGAAGCTGATGGGTACTTAAAAGGATGCATTCATGGTCTGAAAGCAGCAGTCGATAAAAGTTTTGATCAGACTATCAGTCTGATTGCTCGAGCAAATAAATAGTTGCTTTAAATGGACAACACTTGCTTGTTTTGAGTCAGTAATAGTGGGAGAAAGGAAAAGAACTATGTCAAAAACAAATGTAGATTTGAAGGAGAAAACCATTTTCGTAACTGGATCTCCGGGCTTCATCGGTGCCAATTTGGTACTGCGTCTGTTAGATGAAATGTCTGGCGGAACGATTATCAGCTTGGACAATATGAATGACTACTATGATCCTGCGCTGAAGTCTTATCGTTTGCAGATGATTAAGGATGCTGCACAGGCCTCATCTGTGCAGCATATATTTATTAAAGGGTCCATTGCAGATAAAGCTTTGATCGATCGCCTGTTCGCAGAATACCAGCCTGCAGTTGTCGTAAACCTGGCGGCACAGGCAGGTGTGCGGTATTCGATTGATCATCCGGATGCTTATATAGAGTCCAATCTGATTGGGTTTTATAATATTCTGGAAGCATGCCGGCATTCTTATGACAATGGGAAAACAGGTGTAGAACATTTGGTTTATGCATCGTCTTCATCAGTGTACGGCGGCAACAAAAAAGTGCCATTTGCTGTAGAAGATATGGTCGACAATCCGGTATCGCTTTATGCTGCGACCAAGAAAAGCAATGAGTTGTTAGCACATGCATATTCCAAACTATACAACATTCCATCGACGGGATTGCGTTTCTTTACAGTATATGGTCCTGCCGGACGTCCAGATATGTTTTATTTTTCTGCTACACAGAAGCTGGCTGCAGATCAGACAATTCAGATTTTTAATTATGGGAATTGTAAGCGAGATTTTACTTATATCGATGATATCGTAGAGGGCGTACTGCGAGTCATGCAGGGTGCGCCGGAGAAAGCGGTCGGAGAGGATGGACTTCCGCTGCCGCCTTATGCTGTATACAACATCGGTGGCGGACAGCCGGAAAAACTTCAGGATTATATAGAAACGCTTCAGGAAGAACTGGTACGTGCGGGTGTTATGACGGAAGATTACGATTTCGAAGTTCACCGCGAACTTGTCGGCATGCAGCCGGGAGATGTACCGGTAACCTACGCAGATGCTTCGGCACTGGAACGGGACTATGGATTCACGCCCAAAATTGGCATCCGGGAAGGACTTCGCAAATTCGCGGAGTGGTACAAAGAATATTATGGTGTCTAATAGTATTAATACAGCAGGGGCATAGCCCCTGCTGTAATCTGCTTATCAGTCTCTGCGGAACAAATCTCTTGTATAAACTTTATCAGCAACATCACCAAGAACATTTTCGTCAAACCGATTTGCCAGAATGACATCGCTCTGTGCTTTGAACTGTTCTAGATTATTTACTACCTTGCTGCGGAAGAATTCGCTGCCATCTTCAAGAGTTGGCTCATAGACGATCACAGGGATTCCTTTTGCTTTGATCCGTTTCATGACGCCCTGAATTGCAGAAGCACGGAAGTTATCACTGTTGGATTTCATGGTTAAGCGATATACGCCGACGGTTTTCGGGTTTTTGGCAATAATGCTGTCGGCAATAAAATCTTTTCGGACTGTATTGGATTTGACGACGGCCTCGATCATGGTCTGTGGGACATCTTTATAATTTGCCAGCAACTGCTTGGTATCTTTTGGTAAACAATAGCCGCCATAACCGAAAGAAGGATTGTTATAGTGGCTGCCGATGCGAGGATCCATGCAGACACCGTCAATAATCTGCTGTGTGTTTAAGCCTTTGCTCTGCGCATAGGTGTCCAGTTCGTTAAAGTAAGAGACACGAACAGCGAGGTAAGTGTTTGCAAAGAGCTTAATCGCCTCGGCTTCTGTCGGATGCGCGATCAGCGTTTTAATATCCTGCGGTACCTGACCTGCACGTTTTTCTTCCGTACGGGCCCCTTCCAGGAGGAGATCAGCAAACATCTGTGCTTCTTTCTTCTGGTGATCATATGCGCCGACAACGATTCGGCTCGGATGCAGATTGTCATACAGTGCTTTGGATTCACGCAGAAATTCCGGACTGAAGATAATATTATCAATCCCATACTTTTCACGAACCGAATCCGTGTAACCGACTGGTACTGTGGATTTGATAACCATAAGAACGTCTGGATTTACTGCGAGCGTTTGCTCGATCGCATCCTCAACGGCAGATGTATCAAAGAAATGATGTACATCGTCATAATTGGTCGGCGTTGCGATGATAACGAGTTCAGCACTGCGGTAAGCAGCAGCTTTATCTGTTGTAGTTGTCAGATGAAGAGTGCGATCGCCATTTTTGGCTTCAGCAAAGAAGCGTTCGATTTCGTCATCTTGGATCGGACTGATAAACTGGTTCAACTTCTCAGCCTTTGCATCGGTTGTTGTGATTGCTGTAACTTCGTGATTCTGGGCAAGGAGGACGGCCAGAGAAAGACCGACGTAACCGACGCCTGCAACTGTGATTTTCATGATATGATGACTCCTTTCTTTACACATTCAGTCCCTGCGGAACAAATCTCTTGTATATACTTTTTCTTCTACATCATCCAATACAGGATCATAGCGGTTAGCAATGATGCATCCGCACATTTCTTTGAATTTATCCAGATTGTTGACAATTTTGCTGCCAAAGAATGTGCTTCCGTCTTTGAGTGTCGGCTCATAGATCACAACCGTCGCGCCCTTGGCCTTGATGCGTTTCATAACACCCTGAATCGAAGACTGACGGAAGTTATCGCTGTTTGATTTCATTGTCAGACGGTAGACGCCGACAATTACTTCACGTTGAAGTTCCTCCCGGTCCTCTGAATAAGCTTCTGAATTGCCGTAGGTACCGGCAATTTCCAGCACGCGGTCCGCGATAAAATCCTTTCTTGTCCGGTTGCTCTCAACAATTGCCTGGATCAGATTCTCCGGAACATCCTGATAGTTGGCAAGGAGCTGCTTTGTGTCTTTCGGAAGGCAATAACCGCCGTAACCGAACGAAGGATTATTATAATAATCACCAACGCGCGGATCTAGGCAGACACCTTTAATAATCGACGTGGTCTGTAGTCCCTTCACTTCTGCATACGTATCCAGCTCATTGAAATAAGAGACACGCAGCGCAAGATATGTATTCACAAAAAGCTTGGTTGCTTCCGCTTCTGTATATCCCATAAACAGTGTTTCAATATCCTGTTTAATCGCACCCTGTTGCAGCAAAGCAGCAAAGATGTGTGCTTGCTTTTCGGTATGTTCATCGCAGCTGACGATAATCCGACTTGGATAAAGATTATCATAGAGCGCTTTCGATTCACGTAAAAACTCCGGACTAAAGATAATATTATCAGCGTTATATTTCTGGCGAACCTGTTCTGTAAAACCAACAGGTATCGTCGATTTGATTACGATGGTTGGTTTCGTTTCCTGCTCTTTTGTGCTTTCCAAAATGAGTTCAATCACTGATTCAACAGCAGAGCAGTCAAAATAATTCGTCTTTGGATCATAATTCGTCGGAGCAGCGATAATAATATAATCGGCGTTTCTGTAGGCACAAGCACCATCTGTCGTGGCTTCCAGGTGGAGTTCGCGTTGGCCGGATTTAGCTTCAGCAAGAAACTTTTCAATATACTCATCTTGAATCGGACTGATAAAGTTGTTCAGCTTATCTACCTTCTCCGGAAGGATATCAACAGCAGTAACATCATTATGTTGTGATAGCAGCATAGCCAGAGACAACCCGACATAGCCGGTGCCGGCAACAGCAATTTTATAGCTTCTATTCGGCAGATCCTGTGTACGATCCGGATCTATAAAAAGATCTGCAGGATTGAAATCAAGAACCTCTGAAAGAGCCTGCAGCTGATCCACAGATGGCATAAAATCCTGTGTCTCTAAACGTGAGAGTAGAGATCGATTAATACCGGTCAACTGTGATAGTTGAAGCTGTGTGATCTTTTTTGCTTTCCGATGCGATGCAACGGTATCGGAAAGGAGAGAAAGGGATAGTTTTTTCAATGAAGGCCTCCGTAAAGAGTGGATGTTATTAATAACAACATATTTTTAATGAGTGGAAATTATAGAAAATCATTGTTATAATATCAAAATAGTACAAGCCTTGTCAATTATAATGTGGATCTTGTCATTGTTTCGTGAAACTAAATACAGAAAGCGATAAAATGTTACTGATAAGAACATAAATGGCGATAAAAACAGATAGGACAAATACATCATATACAATTATATGATGGCGTATATTATTTATATTAATAATGTGACAAATAGTTTCGTTTACAGAATGCAAAAACCGTGATATCGTAAAAATGATAGTTAAACGAAATGAAGAAAGATCTAATGGTTAATTTCATACGCATAACGAGAAAATGAAACACAAAGTGACATGAACATAGTCTGGTAACGAAATAGATTCGGCTATTACTGATCAGATAGAAATGGTTAGACTTATCAAAAAGGCATCGTAAAATGAAGATGGATATGTAGGCTATATAAAGTAGAAACGATAATGCGATAGTTGCGTAAACAAAATGGTGAATTGGAGGGATTACGCTTGATTACTGAAGATATATTAGAGTGGGTAACAACATTACCCAAGTGGCAACAAAAACTGAGCTATACGCTTATAGAAAAGAAAAAAATAACGGAAGAAGAATTAGAAGAGATATATGAAATCTTTAAAGTTGAGATGTCTTTGGTAGAAGGTGATTTGTCGAGCTATGATATCCAAGAGCGGATATATGAAGCCGAGGAATCCCATGATATAAAGTGGCGTGGTGTTGGCAATATTCATGGAGTTAATAACCTTAAAACAGGACCTGTTCTTTATGTATCGGATGGCCTGACGGTTGTTTATGGAGAAAACGGAAGTGGTAAATCAGGTTATACAAGACTGTTAAATAATGCTTTTATATCAAGAGGCGATCAGGAAATACTTCATAATATTTATTCAGATAATCCCGAAGAAGTGGCGGCAGATTTTCAGTTTTATGTTGATGGAAGTATTGAAGAATATAGTTTTCCTGAAAAGAAAGAAGCCTTTCCTTTCAAAGCAATCCGTAATTTCGATGCAAAAAGTGCTTTTGACGATATGAATAGAGAGTCGGCAATAGATTTTGCACCGAGAGAGCTTTCGTTTTTTAATATGTTACTGTCTGCATGTGGAGATATACAAAAAAAACTTGAGGAGGAGAGAAAATCAAAGAAGGTAGATAATCCAACTTTGAAATACTTTACAAATGAAGGTAAAGCACTTGAGCAAATGACAGCACTTTCTTGTAAGACTGACATTGATAGTTTGAAAGAAATGTTTGCTATAACGGAAGGTGAAAAAAAGCAATTTGATCAAGTAAAAAAAGAGAAGGCTGGTTTAATTGCTTTAGACATAGATAGGCAAATTTCTGTAATTAATAAAGTGCTGGATACGTTAAATACAGCAACCATTAAAATGGACTTATTTAAACAGGCGATTTCTGCTGAAAATATTGAGATATACAATGAACAGATATCTCTTTTTAAAAAAAGTGTTTTACTTCAAGAAACAAATGGATTGTCGGTGCTGGAAACCGAGGGTATAGAATCTCTTGGGAGCCCAGAGTGGAAGTTGTTTATTAGCGCTGCTAAAAAGTATTATGATGCTATTTCGCAACATGACAAATGTCCATTGTGTGGGCATAAGATTGATGAGAAGGACTTAATATTCAAATATTGGAAATATTTAGAAAGTGAGGCAGAAAAAAATCTTAAATTTGCGAATGATGCTTTAAAGAATACAAGAGATGAATTGGAGAAGGTGGATTTATCTTTCTTGGATGATTCGTCTATACAAGCGCAATGGTTGTTAGATAATTACAAGAGCGAAACAGAAGAAATATATAAATCATTTAAGAAAGCTACCCAAATAATAAAGGGAGTACTGGAATCAATAGATAGCAAAACGTCAATAAATCCGATTGAGTTTGCTTTACCGGATCTTCAAGGGCTGATATCAAGAGTTATTGAAAAAAAAGACGGACTCAATCAGGATAGTGTCAATAAGCGTATTTATGAATGCCAAAAGATAGAGCAGGAGTATATAGATAAAACAAAAGTTATAGATTTAATTCCAACTATTACTTCTTATATTGAATACCTAAAATGGGATTCGTTAGCAGAAGAAAGTAAAATTAAAACTAGAGGGATTACAACTAAGCAGAAGGAACTGTTTGAGAAATATGTTACAGAAGACTATTTGCAAGCTTTTGAAGAAGAATGTAAAAAACTTAATGCTAATTTTAAAGTAGAAATTGTTTCAAGAGGAAGTAGTGGTCAGACATTAAAAAAATTACAAATCAGAGGAACAGCCCCGGGCAAAGTTCTGAGTGAGGGTGAACAAAGAGCAATTTCTATAGCAAATTTTCTTACGGAAGTTCGGATGGATTCTCGAAATGTGGGGATTGTGTTGGATGACCCGGTATGTTCATTAGATCATAAAAGAAGAAGCCTCATTGTCAAAAGGCTTTTGGAAGAGGCAATGAACCGTCAAGTTGTGGTTTTTACTCATGAGATAACTTTTTTTATGGAATTAAAAACGGAAGCAGAAAAAAAAGGGGTGATTTTTGAGCAAGAAACTATAAGGAACTATTTTAACAAACCGGGGGACATATCTCGGATTATTCCTTGGCAGGGAATGACGGTTAAAGATAGAACTGGTAAGTTAAAGAGGGAATTGCAAAGCATAGTTTCGTTATATAATTCAGGTGACATGGATAGCTACTATTATAGAGCCAAAGACTGGTGCGAATTATTGAGGGAAAGTTGGGAAAGGGCGGTTGAAGAAATTCTGTTTAATGATGCGATTCAACGATATAATCCATGTGTGCAGACTCAGAGACTGAAGAAGGCTCCGTTTACTCAAGAATTGTATTCAGAACTGGAGAATGGTATGACGGAGTGCTCAGCTTGGTGTCATGATCAAGCGAGAGCGATTAATGGAGAGATTCCTACTGCAGAAGATCTAAAAAAATACATAGATTGTTTTGAAAAGTATTGCAAGAAATATAGAAAATAGTGTTTCTATTTTTGCATGGCAACAATCGGGATATTGGTGCCTGACTGTGCGCCCTGAAGGGCGCTTCACATAGTGGGCTGGAAACGCCCACCCGGTAAGCCGTGAGCCGCGGCACCGGAAGCGAGTTTTGCGTGGTATGCGGTAACGTATGCTGCGCAGCGTAAACAGCATGGCTGTAGGGATGGCTATTGAGCACCGAAAGACTAATATTTCCGACGGACGACGCTGTGGTCAGAGCGGAAGTCAACATACATGCGAACGATAGCGGCAATGGACGTATGTGCGCGGCGATGTTGGACTGGAACCATTCATGCAGCACAAAAGTGAGGCGTCAACAGTGGGAGATCCCACATGCTCCACGTGGAGTGTGGACACTTGGTATGGCAGACAACCAAAAAGGGAGAATGCCAAACGGCATGCGGGAAGTCGGAGGCCCGAATAGTACCAGTGAAGCCGTGAACAAGATAAGCGGTGGAGGGAAGTCGAGAATGAGCTGTTCCTCACAGCTCAGGCCTGCGAGACAATATCAAAGAGGAAACATTTGCTGTACACAGAGGCAGACTTCCCCGTACACAGAGACGGGAGAAAGAAGGACAAACAAATGGCAACGGAATTGGCGAGAATAGCGGAATTATCTGCGCAAAATCCAACCATGGTGTTTACCTCAATCGCTCATCTGATCAATGTAAAACTCCTGAGAGAATGCCACGAGAAGATGGACGGAGACAAGGCCGTAGGAATCGATGGAGTAACCAAAGAGGAATATGGGAAGAAGCTGGAAGAAAATCTTGTAGATCTGGTGGAAAGGATGAAAAAGAAGTCCTATAAACCGAAGCCTGCAAGGAGGGTTGAGATTCCCAACTGTCAGAGATATTTTTCCTGGTTGATACTGTAGCCAAGTGCTCTGCCGGTTGCACTCTGATGTGCAACTTGTGTGTATTTCTGTTTTACCCACGCAAAGTAGGCATCGACTTTATCCTTTAGGACAAGCTGACGCTGCTTAAGGCGATCTTCGAAGGGAGATCATCAAAACCGTTATCGATATGAATCATTTCCGTGATCATATCGTATGCCTGCTGTAGGGGGGCAATGCCATTAAGTTAGATGTTCGATAAATG
>CAZRNI010000065.1:0-9683 GCA_964601425.1 uncultured Eubacterium sp.
TCCTCCGAAGGAGGAATTTCCTATAAAGTAAAAAAACTGACCTCGCCTTTATTTGTTGCGGTCAGTATAGCGCGCGGGAAACACATTAGTCAATTGAAACATTTGTCAGATAATATTTACCTTCTCTTTTAAATAACAGTAAATTTAGTTGGAAATAACTAATTTCGCACATATTTGCGAACAACTCTCACATACCTTTCAGTGTTACCAGCTGATAAACATGATAGCCGACCTGAACCGGCATCGGCAGCGCAATGTCGGCCAATGTCTCAAGAAGCATTCTTCGCCGCATTTTCCGTTTCAGTGCAGGACTTAGTTTTCTGCGCTCCACCTCTTCAACGCCAATCCGCTTTTCCAGCTGATCTGCAAACAGTTCAACGTTCTGATACTGCAGCGCAGAAAGCTTTTGCAAAATAAGATCGCGGTCTTTTTCATATGTAATGGAAATCCCGCCGGTTGCCGGATACACACGGACGTGCTGCACCGGCTTCATCTGCGAAATTGCATAGGTCAGCACTTCTTCCTCCGCTTCACTAATCCTTCCGCAGAACAAACGAATTCTCAAATATGTATCTGTCTCAAACTGAACCGAATACCGCATCCTGCTCCTCCGCTCACATTTGTTCTCAAAAAGTAGTTCCAACTACATCTTAACAGGAATTCCTTATTCTTGTAAAATACTTTTCAATCCGATACAATAAAAACATGTATCAGACCTGTAAAAGGAGGCATCTGCATATGTTTTTCTTTCCAATGATTTTTAATGTTTATCTGTGGCTGTACGTTCTGGCTGCAATCATTCCGGCTCTGTTTCTGATGCGCTATATCTACCGCAAGGATACTGTTGAAAAAGAACCTGCCGGACTGCTGGTCAGCCTCTTCTTTCTTGGTTTTCTTGCCGCTGCGCTCTCCATGCTGCTGGAAGGGATCGGAGAAACCATTCTGAACATTTCTTTCCCGGAAGCAGGCGGGTTCCATTATACGCTGATCCTTGCGTTTGTCGTGGTAGCCGCCGTCGAAGAAGGAACCAAGTTCTTCCTCTGTTACCGCAAGACCTGGAACAATCCGAATTTTGACTGCCGCTTTGACGGAATTGTTTATATGGTGTTTACTTCACTTGGATTTGCAGCAATTGAGAATGTGCTGTATGTTTTTCAGTATGGGCTCGGCGTTGCATTGCCGCGCGCGGTCCTGTCGGTACCAGGACACATGGGATTTGCCGTTGTTGCCGGAACCTTTTACGGACGGGCAAAAGCCTGTGACCTGCGCGGGCTTTCTGCACAGAAATCATCCAACCTGACGACAGCTTATCTCACCGCTGTTTTTCTGCATGGATTTTATGATACCTGTGCGATGCTGCAGACCTCTCTTTCATCTGTGGTTTTCTTCTGTTTTGTTATCATCATGTATATCATAATCATCCGGCTGATCAAAAAAGAATCACAATCTGATGATTATATGCGGTCTTATTGATCAGATTTTTGGCTTTCTGCCATCCGTTTCATTTCCCGGGCGTTTTCTACGGCTGCGTCAGTGATCTTTGCGCCGCCGAGAATACGTGCCAGCTCGGCAACGGTGTCCTCTTCTGTAAGTTCCCGGATCTGTGTCACCGTTGTGCCGCCTTCAACCTGCTTTTCGATCAGAAAATGCTGATCCGCCATGGCGGCGATCTGTGCAAGATGTGTAATACAAATAACCTGATGATGGCGTGCGATGCGCGCCATTTTTTCTGACACCAGCTGCGCGGTCCGGCCGCTGATACCGGAATCGATCTCATCAAAAATCAGCGTACCGCGCCCGCCCCGGTCTGCCATAATCGTGCGGATCGCCAGCATCACGCGTGATAATTCTCCGCCTGAGGCAACGTCTGACAGAGGCCTCCTGGGTTCACCCGGATTGGTAGAGATCATCCATGTAACAACATCTGTGCCGTTTGCGCTGAAATGATCCGACGTTTCAAACCTGATTTCAAAGTCATTGGAAAGGAAGTTCAGTTCCAGCAGCGCTGTCCGCAATTCTTCCGTAAAATCTTTTGCCGCCTGCCTCCGCGCATCCGACAGCTGTCTTGTGACTGTGCCAAGTTCCTTTTCCCGGCGGGCAAGAACCTGCTCCAGCTCTGTTTTCTTCTCGGAAAAATGGATCAGTGTATCCAGCCGTACCGCCTGTTCTTCCCGGTAAGCCAGCACATCTGAAATCGTTCTTCCGTATTTTGTCTGCAGATTCCGAATCAGATCCAGCCGTTCTTCCACCTGCCGGAATTCTTCCTCAGAAAAAGTAAATGCGTCCAGATAAGAAGCCGCTGCACGGGTGAACTCTTCCAGGACATTTTCTGCATCCGACAACGTCTGTTCCATTTCCCCTATCGCTTCATCATATTCAGACACAGCATTCATTTCCCGCAGTGCCCGCGCAATCAGTTCCCCGGCACCTTCTCCGGCACCGGTAAGCTGATAGGCAATGTTCATGGACTCTGCAATCTTTCTGCTGTTCGACATCAGACGATGCTGCTTTTCAAGCTGCTCTTCTTCTCCCTCTGAAAGTGCCGCTGCATCAATTTCATCCAGCGCAAAATGAAGATAGGAAATCTCACGTTCACGCTCTGCTTCGTTCATCTGATACTGCGCAAGCGTATCCTGAAGTTTTTGATAGGTTCTATAAGCTTCCGCCGTCTGTTTGCGGAGATCTGTGACCGTTTCTCCGTCATAAGCGTCAATCAGCTCCAGCTGTTTCGCCCGCTGCAGGATAGACTGGTGCTCATGCTGTCCGTGTATTTCCAGCAGAAGGCCTGCGGCTGCGCGAAATTGTGCAATGGTGCATGTCTCTCCGTTGATCCGGTTCAGTGTACGTCCGTTCTGTATTTTCCGCGTGAAAATCACCTGACCGTCCTCCGGCTCAATTTCCAGTGCGGCAAGGCGGACGGCCTGTTCCTCTGAATCAACCTGGAAAACAAGTTCTACAAGCGCAGAAGCGGCTCCTTCCCGCATCATATCTTTAGAAAATTTCTGCCCGAGGGCAATGTTAATCGACCCGAGCAAAATAGATTTACCTGCTCCGGTTTCTCCTGTCAGAATATTCAGCCCCGATCCGAATGAGACTTCTGCTTCATCGATCAGGGCAAGATTTTTTACATGTAAATTTGTGAGCATCTTCTGTTTATCCTATAATTCGTTCTAGCCGGCGCATAACCTGCTCCGCCTCGTCATGGCTGTGCGTCGCGCACATGATGGTATTATCACCGGCAATGCAGCCGACAATTTCTTCCAGATGTAATTCATCCAGAACAGCCGCAGCTGCCATTGCCATACCGGACGCCGTATGTACTACCAGCAAATTATCCGCGGTATCCATCGACTGAAGTGAATCCTTCAGCACCCGGATGTACCTGCCCGCCTCGCCGGCTTCCTCCTGCTGCGCAGGTGCATAGCGCGATCCGCCGCCTTTTCCGCCTACCTTAGTCAGCTTCAGTTCTCGAATATCTCTTGAAACTGTTGCCTGCGTTACAGAAAAACCGCTTTCTTCCAGCTTACCTGCAAGTTCTTCCTGTGTTTCGATATTATATTCCTGAATCAGACGCAAAATCTGCGCCTGCCGCTCTGCCTTCATTTTACTCTCCTATCAAAAGACTCCGGCCTGCATCTCAGAAGCTTCTCATTTTTCTGCTCAGTGTCTCCAGAAAGCTGTCGTCGTTAATTTTTATAAACAATGCCTCCTGTTCTGCCCGACGGACTTCAATCCGATCACCGGTCAGCATGGAAATCTTTGTATCACCATCAAAATAAGCTGCTGCATGCTCAGTCGTATTATCACGGCCGGGACCGATTACAACACTGATCACCTCATCTCCCGGCAGGACAATACTCCTCGTATTGAGTGCATGCGCTGCAAGCGGCGTCATCAGAATCATCTCTGCGCGGGGCGAAATAATCGGTCCGCCGACCGACAGCGAATATCCCGTAGAGCCGGTCGGCGTCGAGAGGATAATACCGTCTGCTTTATAGGCGTTAAGATACGCATCATTCACGTAGTTCTTGACAGTGATCATACCCTGTGTTTCATCTTTTCGGATGACAATATCATTCAGTGCAACGTCACTGATTATTTCCTGATTTTCACGGTAGACCGTTCCATTCAGAACCATGCGGCGCTCAATCTGAAATTCATCGTGCATCAGATGATCCAGCGCATCGTAGATCGAATTTCTGTCAATCTCAGCCAGAAATCCGAGCGTCCCCAGATTGATGCCGAGCAGCGGAATCTGCCTGTCAATCGTATCTGTAGCCGAGAGAATCAGCGTTCCGTCACCGCCCAGCACGATAATACATTCAGTTCCCTCCGGAATACTGTCCGGATTGGTATAACGATGCTTTGGCGAAGGTGTACGGCCGCCCTCTGCGCAGTAAGTGCATCCTCTGCCGTTCTGACGAAGGTAGTCAACGATGGCATTTGTAACCTTGAGTTCCGGGTCCTTGATTGTATTGGTAATGATATAAAACTGCTGCATATCATACTCCTGATCTTATCAAATTCTCATCGTTATGTCAACGATTCGTGGGCCTGTTGTACAGCCTGCCGGAGCAACTGTTCCCAGACAGGCACTGCGCTTATATCTGAATTATTTACAGCATCCGGTTCTTCTGTATCTGTGTCAGATTCTGGTACTTTATCCTGTGCATCTGCGTCCGGTTCTGATGCTTCGCCTTTTTTCAGATACAAAAGATATTCAATATTTCCCTCCGGTCCTTTGATCGGAGAATAATCAATTCCGCAAACAGCAAATCCGATCGATTCCGCATAGCGTGCGACCTGCCGGATCACCTCTCTGTGTACATCCGGATCCCGCACAACGCCTTTTTTCCCGACCTTTTCACGTCCCGCCTCAAACTGCGGCTTCACAAGACAAACGACTTCGCCCGTTTCTGTCATCAATTCCCGCACCGGCAGCAGGACCTTGGTCAGAGAAATAAATGAGACATCAATTGAAACAAAGAAAGGATGTTCTTCGATTGCTTCCGCTGTCAGATAACGGATATTAGTCTTTTCCATACAGACAACTCTCGAATCCTCCCGCAGTTTCCAGGCAAGCTGCCCGCGCCCTACGTCTACAGAATAAACCTTCGCAGCGCCGTTCTGCAGCATACAGTCCGTAAATCCGCCCGTAGACGCACCAACATCCATGCACACACGGCCGGTGAGATCCGGTTTGAAAACGGCAAGCGCCTTCTCCAGCTTCAGGCCGCCTCTTCCGACATACGGAATCGGATTTCCGTGATACTCGATCAGTGCCTCCGTACTGAATTTCATGCCGGCTTTGTCTTCTTTTTCTCCATCCACAAAGATTTCCCCGGCCATAATCAATGCCTTTGCCTTTTCGCGGGATTCAGCAAATCCGCGCTCCATCACAAGAACATCTAATCGTTCTTTTGCCATAACGCCATGATCCTCTCACAGACTGTATCTTCATCTATACCGGCCAGTTTCTGCTGCCAGGAAGCATCTCCGTGCCCTACAAACATATCCGGAATCGCCGCAATTTCCACACGCACCGGCAGCCGTTCTTCATTGGTATAAGCCAGAACCTGTTCTCCAAAGCCGCCCGTCTGCACATTTTCCTCCATTGTAAAGAAGATCTCATGTGTTTTGGCGAGTTCCTTCAAAAGTTCATGATCCAGCGGCTTTACAAACCGCATATTAACCAGCGTAACGTCGAGCCCTTTCTTCTTCAGACGTCTGGTCACAGCCAGTGCGGTTTTTACCATTGCGCCCACTGCCAGAATAGCTGTCCCGGAGCCCTTCTCGATCACTTCTGCCCTGCCGTATTCGATTGGTGCACGGTGATACGTCAGACCTCCGTAAGCCTCGCCTCTGGGATAGCGGATCGCAATTGGTCCGTCAAAGTCCACGGCATATTTAACCATGTCAGAAAGTTCCCAGTAGTTTTTCGGTGCCATAACTGTCATGTCCGGCAGCATAGAGAGATAGGAAAGATCAAAACACCCGTTGTGTGTCCTGCCGTCGGCGCCGACAAGACCAGCCCGGTCCAGTACAAAGACGACATGCAGTTTCTGCATACAGACATCTTCCATGATCTGATCATAAGCACGCTGTAAAAAAGATGAATAAACCGCGACAACCGGTACCAGACCACCCAACGCCAGACCCGCGGCAAAGGTCACGGCATGTCCTTCTGCGATACCGACATCAAATATCCGATCCGGAAACAAATTTGCAAACCGCTTCAGTCCGGTTCCCTCTGTCATTGCAGCCGTTACAGCCACGACATCCTCCCGGCGCGTCCCAAGCTTTCGCATAACCGTAGAGAAAACATCCGAATACGTCGGATTTCCTTCTGATTTCGGCAGCCCGTTCTTTGCATCAAACGGCCCGATTCCGTGAAATCTGGATGGATGACGCACAGCCGGCGCATATCCCTTTCCCTTTTCTGTAAGCACATGCACAAGTACAGGGCCATTGAACTTCTTTGCTGTATTCAGCACCTTAATCATCAGGGGAATATCATGTCCGTCAATCGGGCCCAGATATGTAAATCCCATATCCTCAAACAGCATGCCCGGAATTACCAGCTGCTTAATGCCGCTCTTGGCATGCCGGATCGCATTGATCATACGGTCGCCGACGTGCGGAATCTTTTCCAGTGCAGTACTGACACCCATCTTAAGATCCGTGTAGGCAGAAGATGTTCTCACTCTGCTTAAATACTCCGACATGCCGCCGACATTCGGCGAAATCGACATTTCATTATCATTTAAAACGACAACATAGTTCGACTTCAGCTGTGCCGCATTATTTAATGCCTCAAACGCCATGCCGCCGGTGATCGATCCGTCACCGATCACCGAAACAACACTGTAGTCATCTCCGCGAAGATCCCGCGCCATTACGTATCCCAGGCCGGCGGAAATGGAAGTGGAACTGTGTCCGGTATCAAAACTGTCACAGCTGCTCTCACTCCGGCGCGGAAACCCGCTGATTCCCCCGCTTTTTCGCAGCTTGTCAAACTGTTCTTTCCGTCCGGTCAGGATTTTGTGCGTGTAGCACTGATGCCCGACATCCCATATCAGTTTGTCCTCCGGAAAAGTGTAAACACGATGCAGCGCGATCGTCAGTTCCACAACGCCCAGATTCGATGCAAGATGTCCGCCGGTCTGACTCACTTTTTGAATCATAAATCTGCGGATTTCCCGGGCCAGATTCGGCAATGCTTCCTCCGGAAGCTTCTTTATATCATTTGGATGATTGATCTGCTCAAGCATATCATTCTCCTTCCCTGATCTGCTGAAAACCCGCCGCCTGACGTTCCACGCACTTTGTGAAGCGGAACGCATTCACTTCGTCCAAGTCTGTTCTAGCGGTGCAGAACCGTTTTACTGTGTATGTGTGCAATGGCCAAAGTACGTCAGCAGCAGCTTATTCCCATATCCATCAGCTGACACGAAGCGCCATATACCGGATCAGTTCTTCCAGAAATAATGTGTCCCCCGGCACATCTTTCAGAAGACCAACTGTCTCATCTGTCAGCTTCTGTACAAGTTCTTCCGCCTTTTCTATACTGCCCAGCAGCGAGACAAACGTGCGCTTCTCATTGGATATATCTGACTGAACAGGCTTTCCAAGCGTCTCTTCTGCAGCAGTCAGATCCAGAATGTCATCTCTGATCTGAAATGCCGCGCCCAGCCTGCTTCCGATCTCCTCCATCCGGCTGCATTCAACGGGATCTGCCCCGCCGAGCACAGCACCGATCATCAACGGTGCCTCCAGAAGTGCCGCCGTCTTATTTTCATAAATATATTCCAGCGTGGCACGATCCGGATCCAGATTGCCGCGCTTGTCATTTTCAACATCAACACTCTGTCCTCCGAGCATCCCGTGGATCCCGGTCTTCTCTGCAAGGATCTTCATCGCGCGCCATCTGCGTGCCATGTGATCCGCAGCGACTTCACGTACAACCGTACAGTTCACAGGCGCGAGTCTCCGGTCGTCTTCATACTGATCCGGAAACGCATTCAGGATTGTTTCGTACGCCAGATTCAGAAGCGCATCTCCTGCAAGAATGGCGCCGGCTTCTCCGAACACCATATGAGAAGTCGGTTTGCCACGCCGCAGTTCATCGTTATCCAGCGCCGGAAGATCATCGTGAATCAGAGAGTGTGTATGAATCATCTCGATTGCCGCCATAAACGGTTTTGCCTGAACCGGATCTGCCCTGTGAATCAGACAGCTCTCATAGAGAAGAAGCGGCCGGATCCGTTTTCCTCCCGCAGCGAGCGAATAATGCATAGCATCCGCCAGTCGTGCGGCATAGCTTTCCCTGTCACTGTCAGGGAAATATTCTGCTACTGCATTCTGCACCCATGTGGTTTTCTTACTTAAAGTTTGTTCAAAATCCATATTCAAAACTCCGCAAGCGTCCCGTCCGCGTTCACCTGAAGCATCTTCTTTTCCACTGTATCAATCTTCTCACTGCACTGCTTCAAAAGCTCCATACCCTTCTGGTATACCTGAAAGGACTCCTCTAGCGAAATGTCCTTGTTTTCAAGCTGCTCCGCCAGAGAATCCAGTGTCTCGAAGGCTTCTTCGAGCGTCAGCTCCTGTTCCTGATTTTTTTCCTGTGTCATCATTACTCCCTTTCCCTGACAAATCCCGATTTATTTCTTTACCGCTTCTGCCCGCGCATCAATTCTGCCGTCCCGCACATAGATCCGCAGCAGGTCACCGGGCGCGGTCTCTTTTACACTTGTGATTCCATGTCCTTCTGCATTTTCAACTCTGGCGTATCCCTGATTGAGTTTGCTCAGAGGGGACAGACCTTCAAAGCTCTTAATCAGAAGCTGGAGGCGGTGTCTCTTTCCTGTGAGGATATCCTGCATCAGCCGGGGCAGCTGCTCCTGCAAATGCTCCATATGCAGTTTATCCCGTTCCACGGTACGTGTCACATACAATTCCATTCGCTGCTGCAATTCTGTCAGCTGTTTCCGGTAACGGTCAATCTGTTTATTGGGGGCAAGATAATTCCACCTGGTAATCCGCTGTTTCAAGCCGTCGCGCGCATGCTGCAGATTACCCGTCATACCCATCTGAATCCGCCGCTCAGCCCGCTCCAGGCGTGTGAGAATTGCCGCAGCGTCTGCAACCGCAAGTTCAGCTGCTGCTGATGGGGTCGGCGCACGCAGATCTGCCACATAATCTGCGATCGTCGTATCCGTTTCATGGCCAACCGCAGAAATAACCGGCGTCTCACAGTCAAAGATTGCCTGTGCCACCTCACGCTCATTGAATGCCCACAGGTCTTCGATGGAGCCGCCGCCTCTTCCGACGATGATACAGTCAAGTCCCATGGCATCCAGCGTCTCAATTCCCCGCACTATGCTTGCGGCAGCATCTTCTCCCTGTACAAGCGCCGGATACAAAATCAGCTGTACATATGGATTTCTTCGTGTGGAAATATTTCTGATGTCCTGGATCGCCGCACCGGTCGGAGCGGTTACAATTCCAAGCGTTTTGACATAGGCCGGAATCGGCTGCTTGTACATTGGATCAAACAGCCCCATCTCCTCCAGTTCCTGCTTCAGACGCTGAAATTTCTCATATAGAATTCCAGCTCCGGCAAGTTCGATTTTTCTGGCATAGAATTGATATCGGCCGTCCCGCTCAAACACATCAACCGC
>CAZRNI010000066.1:0-9579 GCA_964601425.1 uncultured Eubacterium sp.
CTGTGGAAATGTTCGAACAGCACGAACCCGGCTGGTACGATGCAATCCTTATGGACATGCGAATGCCTGAAATGGACGGCCTTGAGGCAACCAGGGCAATCCGTGCCCTTGACAGAACGGACGCAAAAATCATCCCGATCATTGCGCTCACGGCAAATGCATTTGACGACGACGTACAGCGCAGCATGCAGGCCGGCCTTAACGCACATCTCAGTAAGCCGGTTGAGCCTGAAGCATTGTTCCGGACACTGGAAGAGCTGATATAATTTGTGAACGGGGGCAAATACAGTAAAATAATGCCTTATATTTGAACAGGGCCTGACCCCTTCTAAATTTAAACAGGGTCTGGCCCTTCTATGGCGACGCAGCCTTATTTCAGCAAGACCTTTCGCCCCAAAACTTTTGCAGTGAAAAATTTCTTATATGCTTTGCGGATCTTTTTGTTGACGCTTTTCTTGCCGATCTTTACCTGTACGGTAGATATATGTGAACCCTTCAGAGCGTTTTTGACTTTTTTCTTCTTTAGCAGTTTTGTTTTTAAAATCAGTTTTTCAGCGATGCTTCCCTTAAAAGCGTTTGCCTTGATCCGGGTTACATTTTTCCCGATGGTAACGGTGCGGATCTTAGTGCCTTTAAAGGCTTTGGCATTTATTTCCGTAACGGCGTAAATACGGTCTTTGATGGTTACATTTGCAGGAACCGTTACGGATTTTTTGTTCTTGGCTTTTATAAAGGCAACTGTTTTGTCATCTAACACTTTATAGGTTTGTCCCGCGACTTTCGCTTTTGAGCCGGCAGGCAATCCGATAATCTGGAAGATAACGGTTCGCGTGCCGGAATAGTTTCCTTTTCCTGAAATGACTGCGGACGCGGTTCCATTGTTGACATTGTTCTGATAGGTTACGGTATAATCCGTCCCTTCTTTCAGCGGTGTTCCATCCCAGGAGATGTTTAGCGCCGGTGTCAGCGCACTTCCGGTGCAGACCTGCTCCGGAACAGGCGCAATGACGCAGAGAGCGTGGGAGAGATCCCGCTTCGCGGTCACAGCTGTTTTCACCGGCGTACCGTCAGCATTGCACAGAACACAATGATAGTTGCGTGTTTTGGTGCCGATCTGAACAGAGGCGGCCGCCAATTTTGTGTGTTCCGGAGAACGGACATACATGTCGCCGGCCAGCGTGATCATTCCGTGAGAAGAGACAAAGGCCGCATGGTTTCCCTGGACAGTCAGCGCACTGCCTGCGATCGCAAGTTCCTGACGGGCCTCCATTCCATTCCAGTTATGTGAGTAAACTGAGCCTGACGTATTTGAAATACGGATATAACCACTTTGAATTGCGTTATCATCAATTGTTTTCAGATCAAGCACGGAATTCTTGATTTCAGTAGCTGCATTTTCAAAATTTGTAAATAATGCGGCACGACTTGTCGCAGTTATCTGAACGGTTCCGTTGTTAACTATAATATCTTCTGTAGAATAAACGCCGCCGCCGTCTTCGTTATTTACAAGAAGCGAGGCATTTGAGAGCGCCAGCTTCTGGATGACGATGGCGTAGTCCGGCGATCCTGTATTCTCGTGAACCGCCGTGGAAAGTACGGCGCCATCTTCAATTTTCAGGCAGCCGCAAATGATTTTTGCCCCTGTACCGGAAAGTGTCAGCGTTTTGTTGCCCGTAATCGTAATGTCATAACCGGTCAGAGATGTCTTTTGCAGATCCTGGTCCATGACAATCGTGACATCATTGCTGAATTCCAGTTTGTTCTCGTGTAATTTCAGGGTGCTTGCGAAATATTTAGTTCCGGACAGCTTCTCGGCATATACAGTCCTGCAAAACCTGCTTCCCGGAAATAGAAACAATACAGCCACAAAAAAAAGCAGAAAGAGCAGGGTTCCTGTATAATGGGTCAGACGTTCTTTTGGCGCTTCAGAATTCTTCATCATTCAGAATACCTCCCGTATTTCATAAATAACTGGCATCTTTATTATACCAGAGGATGCGGCTGCCTGAAACATATATCTCAGCAAGCGCGGGAATTAAACGCGGGACTTAAATACCGTGGAAAATGCCCTGTTCACATTTTATACTGGCATTTAACACTTCACTGTGATAAAATGGTGCAGAATCATATCGATTTGATCTGAATTACGGAGGTTTTATGAGGATTTCTGAAATTCTAAAACAGGATAAGGTTACGTTGTCTCTGGAGGTGTTTCCGCCCAAAACTTCTGAAAAATATGAGACGACAGCGGCGACTGCAAAGAAGATTGCGGCGCTGAAGCCGGATTTTATGAGTGTGACGTATGGCGCCGGCGGCGGAACAGGCACCTTTACAGCCGGTATTGCATCTGAGATTCAGAATGAGTTTGATGTTCCGGTGCTCGCGCATTTGACATGTGTCTCTTCATCCAGAGCATTTGTTAAAGATATGGTTGAGCGCTATAAGAGCCTGGGCATTGAAAATATTCTGGCACTGCGCGGCGATATTCCGCAGGATGGTAAAGTTTCGGAAGACTACCGGCATGCGGTGGAATTGATCCGCGACCTGAAAGAGCAGGGTGATTTCTGCATCGGCGGCGCATGCTATCCGGAGGGACACATTGAGTGTGTTCATAAGAAGGATGATATTCGGTTTTTAAAAGAAAAGGTTGACGCCGGCCTCGATTTTCTGACAACACAGATGTTTTTTGATAACAACATCCTCTATAATTTTCTGTACAGGATCCGTGAGCAGGGTATTATGGTTCCGGTGATCGCCGGCATCATGCCGATTACAAATGCGAAACAGCTGGAGCGAAGCGTGGCAATGTCAGGTACGGATGTCCCGCAGCGCTTCCGCAATATTGTTGACCATTTTGGTGAGAATCCGGCAGCAATGCGGCAGGCCGGAATTGTTTACGCGACGGAACAGATTGTAGATCTGATTGCTAATGGTATCCGGCATATCCACGTTTATACGATGAATAAACCATCCGTTTCTGCTGAAATCATGGGATTGCTCTCGGAAGTTCTCGGTTAACAAAATTGTCGGATGTATTCTTCAACGCAGGATACTCGTGACTTCAGATAACAGTCATGAGAGGAATGCGAAAAATCAAACTCGTCTTCAACATGGGTATGTACAAGCGCACACGTTTCTGACAGGCAGCATACCGGGAGAAATGAATTATGCTTGCGGTTGATGAAAAAGAAATATACAGATATCTGGGATACAGAACCAGTAAACCAACCGAAGAAGTCAGGCAGGCTGTTGCAGACTGTCTGACTTTACTTGTACCTGAAATTGAACCGCGGCAGGTGTACCGTGCATTTCCTTTGCAGTTTACAGATGAAAACACATTGGAAATAGATGGCTTATGCATTCACAGTCAGGCCCTGTTCAAAAATCTGGCCGGCTGCAGTGAAGTCTGCCTGATGGCCGCGACAATAGGTTTTGCCCCGGACCGGCTGGCAGCGCGCGCCTCAGCCGCCGGCAAGGTGAGCAGAAGTCTGATCACGCTTGCTGTCGGAACCGCACTGATTGAAGCCTGGTGTGATGAAGTTGCTGGGATGATCCGGGAAGAATTCGGTCGGCAGGGTTTGTATCCGCGACCGCGGTTTTCGCCCGGATACGGGGGTTTTGCACTGGAATATCAACGGGATCTGATGCAGATACTGCGTGTTCAGAAAACCATCGGTGTGACTCTTACAGAGAGTTTGTTAATGATGCCATCAAAATCGGTCACAGCTGTGATCGGCCTCAGCAGACAGGATGATGACTGTGCTGTTTCCGGGTGCGAGAGCTGCACAAAATCGGAGGAATGCGCGTATTGTAGATTCTGAGCAGGTCATTTTGTCAGCGACATATAATGATATGGTCGCCAAAAGTATCATATCTCAGTGCAGGAACGCAAAAGATCGTTGAAGTCTCAGTACAGAAACGAAAATGATCATTGAAACAATTGTTATGGAATTTCAATATAAGAAAGTATAGAGAAAACAACATGAAACCATTTAAAGAGCGTCTCGGAAAAGAGCGGTTATATTGTGACGGCGGAACCGGTTCCGTTCTTCAGGCGAAAGGATTGAAAGGCGGAGAACTGCCGGAGCGGTGGAATCTGAGCCGGCCGGATGATATTGTTGACCTTGCGTATGGTTATTTCATGGCGGGAAGCGATATTGTCAATACCAATACATTTGGCGCAAACCGGCTGCATTACCCGGATCAGGATGAGTTGCAGGCAATCATAAAAGCAGCTGTAAACCACGTGAAGGAAGGCAGAAAGAAAGCCGGCCGCGCAGATGGTTTTATCGCGCTGGACATCGGTCCGACAGGCCGCCTCCTGAAGCCAATGGGTGATCTTGACTTTGAAGAAGCGGTTGACATTTTTGCCGAAGTGGTACGAACCGGTTCAGAAGCAGGTGCGGATCTTATTCTGATCGAAACAATGAGCGATACAATGGAAACCAAGGCCGCTGTACTGGCCGCAAAAGAGAACTGCAATCTCCCTGTATGTGTTACGACTGTGTATGATGCCGGCGGGAAACTGTTAACCGGTGGAACGGTTGAAAGCGTTGTTCAGATGCTCGAAGGGTTGCGTGTCGATGCGCTCGGACTGAACTGCAGTCTCGGCCCGAAACAGATGCTTCCAATAGCGAAAAAGCTGGCTGAAACATCTTCTGTTCCCGTGATCTGCAACCCCAATGCCGGTCTTCCCCGCATGGAAGACGGCGAGACTGTTTATGATCTTACAGCTAATGAATTTGCTGAAGCAATGTGCGAGATTGCATCCTGCGGGATCCAGGTACTCGGCGGATGCTGCGGCACGACTCCGGAGTATATTCAAAAAATGATCGAGAAGACCCGGGAACTGCCTTTTACCGAACAGACCCAAAAGCACAAAACGGTTGTAACTTCTTATGCGAAAGCAGTTGAGATCGGGAAGAAACCTGTAATTATCGGGGAGCGGATTAATCCAACCGGCAAAAAACGTTTTAAGGAAGCACTCCGTGAAAATGATCTGGACTATATCTTGGAGCAGGGCTTTTCACAGGAAGAAGCCGGTGCACATATTCTGGATGTTAATGTTGGTTTACCGGAAATAGATGAACCGGCAATAATGGAAGCGGTTATCTCAGAGCTGCAGAGTGTTATAACGCTGCCGCTTCAAATTGACACATCAGATGCCACGGCTCTGGAGCGGGGACTCAGATGTTACAACGGTAAACCAATGATCAATTCTGTTACCGGGAAACAGGAGAGCCTTGACATTGTTCTGCCGCTTGTGGCCAAATACGGCGGCGTTGTGGTCGGCCTGACCCTGGATGAAAATGGTATCCCGGATCATGCTGACGGACGGATCGCAATTGCTGAGAAAATATACAAAGAAGCTGCAAAATACGGCATTCCAAAAGAAGATGTCATCATTGATGGTCTGGCTATGACGATTTCTACCGATACGAGATCTGCGCTGACAACCCTGGAAACGATCCGACGCGTGACAGAAGAACTGCATGGTCACACGATTCTGGGTGTATCCAACATTTCGTTCGGGCTTCCGCAGAGAGAAATTGTAAACGAGACATTTTTTGCGCTGGCAATGCAGAACGGTCTGTCCTGCGCGATTATCAATCCGAACAGTACGGCTATGATGGCCGCATATCGTGCTTTTCTGGCTCTGAACAATCTGGATTCGCAGTGTGGAAACTATATTGGCGCTTATGCGGATAAAAAGGAGTTTACGTTTGGGCTTGCGCCGAAAAAAACAGCAGCCCCAAACACTACTGTATCCGCCGGCATGACAAGTGGCAGGAATACTGCCCGGGCGGGTAAAACAGCTGATTCGGACCATTCTTTACTCTTTGAGTGCATCCTGAGTGGAAGAGGAGAACGCGCCGCATCTGAAACATCAGAAAGACTGGAAAAAGGAACAGATCCGTTGGAACTTGTCAACCATGAACTGATTCCGGCACTTGATCAGGTCGGAAAAGGATTTGAAAAAGGGACCATCTTTTTGCCGCAGCTGCTGATGAGTGCGGAAGCAGCTTCTGCAGCATTTGATGTGATCAAAGAAGCACTGAACGGTACGCCGCAGGAAACAAAAGGCCGGATCATACTTGCTACCGTAAAAGGAGATATTCACGACATTGGAAAGAATATCGTAAAAGTATTACTTGAAAACTACGGATACGAAGTCCTGGATCTTGGAAAGGATGTTTCCGCAGACGAAATTGTCCGTACAGCAGTAGAAGAAGATATCCGGCTAATCGGTCTTTCTGCACTGATGACTACCACAGTCGTCAGCATGGATGAAACCATACGGCTGCTTCGTCAAAAAAAGCCGGAGACAAAAGTTGTTGTCGGCGGTGCCGTCATGACACAGGACTACGCAGACTCCATTGGTGCAGACAAATATGCCAAAGAAGCTATGGATACTGTGCGATATGCAGATGAGATTTTTGGATATGATACTGAATATGCTTCTGAATCCCGATCAAAGAATTGAGAAATTGGAAAGAGAAGTTAAATACTAAGCAAAAGGCCGGGATGTTTCAACTAACATCCCGGCCTTTGTTAGAAACAAAGATTTTTATCAATCAAAGCATCGAAAAGTTTTCAGGAAATCAACTTGGTAAATATAACTGCGCTGCGGCATACAGTTTCAGATCTTTCGTAAGTTTAGTAATAGATTCAGGATCTTCTGTATTGCCCGGCATAATAATATCCGCTTTTTTAATCTCATCGACGTCAACAAAACCATAGTAAGCTATCGGACGTTTCTTCAGCGACCAGAAAGGACTACCTTTTCTAAAATACCAGTCGGAATAAGCATCGGCAAATGATTTAATGTCCGCAAACAACAGAAGTTTATCGGATGTGTCACCGTACTCCAGTGTCTGTTTATGGATTAAATACTTTCCTGAATTATCGGAGTCGTTTTCGTCCAATTCTTCAAGACGTGCCTCCAGTTTTGGAAGCAGATCTTTTAAGTTCTTTAAATATAATTCGTCTTCTTCTGTCCAATCATCCGGATGATCCTCTTTATAAGATTCTCCATATGATATCTCTTCTTCGCACTGATATATTAAGTAATCGATTGTCTCAGCAGATGTAATATCATTGAGTGTAACATCACCATTAATAAGAGCATACACAGATACATCTGAATATTCATCATCTTCCCCATCATAATTCTCATAGTATTCCGGATTCGGGCAGTAATATGTGATTGTGATTTTTTTCTTGGACCAGCTGCCGGTTACCTGCACATCCTTGTCAGGCATCGTCGTGACTTCACCGGACCATCCGCTGAATTCATAGCCCTCCAGTGTCGGAACAGCCGCCTTGCTTACGGAGGCACCGGTTTTATAAGTGGCTTTTGCAGGAACTTTCGGTGCACCCTCCGGAACCGTTCCGGTATATGAATAGGTCACCGTATGTGATTTGACCTCGGCCGACGCAACGGGTTTTGCTGCGGCCTTGACAGTAACCTTGCAGGCGGCGCTGACCCCGTTAATGGCAATCGCGTATACTTTACATTTCCCGGCACCAACAGCAGTGATTTTTCCGCTTTTGCTGACACGGGCAACCTCAGGCGCACTGCTGACAAAACGGATTTTATCGGCATGAGAACGGTCAAGAAGATCCTTTGAACCGTCTGACTTTTTCACTGTTGCTTTGATTTTTTTTGACTTGCCTTCGCCAAGGGTCAGTTTTGTTTTGTTCAGCGCAACGGATTTCGGATTCGTGATATGTGTATTTCCATCCGTCATTACGTGAACAATCATGCTTTTTGCGATCGTCTTATATTTTCCGTTGACCTTCTTTTGCGCAGAAATGACATATTTATAAGACGTCCCCGTCTTCAGACCGGTTACGACATAGCTCGTCTTGTTTTTCTTAAGTGTTTTCAACTTTTTGTAATTCATATTTCCGCAGGGAGCTGTTGAAATCACATAGCGTTTTGCGCCGGGGGCCTTTTTCCAAGTGAGTTTAATTGCGTTTGGGCCTGCCGCAGTTCCGACAAGAAGCATGCTGCCTTTCTTCACAGATGCCGCCTCCGTCTGTGAAGGTGTAAAAGCAAACACTGACAGCGTTAGTATGAGAGCCAGAAAAACGGACAGCAATCGTTTTAGTCGTATCATACAGGTACCTCCTTCTTGTGATCAAGTAGAACGACATGTTTATTTATTTTATTATAACATGTGCATATCGAACAGAGCCAGACTCTGTTCATATTTTTATCATATTTGATTGTAAATCTCAGCCAGGGCGCTATAAAAATGTGAACGGGGTCAGACCCCGTTCACATTTATTTCATCACATTTGATTGTAAATCTCGGCCAGACCGCCATGGGATGTTTCGCGGTACTTCTCGCTCATGTCGAGACCGGTCTGGTACATTGTGGCGACGACTTCGTCGAAGGATATTTTCCTTGTGGAGTACAGGAAGCGGGAAAGGTTGACGGAACTGATTGCGCGCATGGCGGCGACAGCGTTCCGCTCAATACACGGGATCTGTACCAGTCCTTTAACCGGATCACAGGTCAGACCGAGGTTGTGTTCCATGGCGATCTCTGCTGCGTATTCAGTCTGGTCGATGTTAAGTCCGTACAGGGTGGCCAGGGCAGCCGCTGCCATAGAGCAGGCGCTTCCGATCTCTGCCTGACAGCCGCACTCCGCACCGGAGATGCTGGCATTTGTCCGGATGACGTTGCCGAAAAGTGCGGCCACCGCCAATGCATCAAGAATTTCTTCTTCCGGGAATCCCCGGTCGTGATACATATAATACATGACGGAGGGCAGTACGCCGCAGCTGCCGCAGGTGGGCGCGGTGACGACGATGTTCTCATACGCATTTTCCTCGCTGACCGCGTAGGCATAAGCAGCGATAACCCGGTTCATGGCTACATCGGCGCTCTCGTTGTAGCAGCGTTTTTCATAGAGCATCTTAGCTTTTCGATTCAGTCCCAGACCGCCCGGAAGGACACCTTCCGCCGCAAGTCCGCGCCGTATGGAATCTTTCATGGCTTCCCAGATTTTTTTCAGATATTTACGGATCTCCGGATCCTCCACGCGGTAGATATACTGCGCCAGACTTGTACTGCGCTGATGGCAAAGGTGCAGTATATCAGTAAGATTGTTTTGCGGATAGATTTCGAGATCTTCTGCCGAAGATTCATTTTCAAAACGGATGGATCCGCCGCCGATGCTGAACACGCGATTGCTGCCGATCAGCGTTCCGTCTTTGAATGCTTCGTACAGCATGGTGTTTGGGTGCGGGAGATCATCCTCCGGAATATCACGGTTATAAACGACCTCGATTCCCGGCAGACCGGTCCGGATGGCTTTGCCCGTACCGTGTCCCTCGCCTGTAAAAGCAAGCGATCCGAACAGTGTAACACGGTAGGCGTCTGCGTCAGGATACCGCTTGCCAAATTCCTCAGCTGCATGATACGGACCAACGGTATGAGAGCTGGACGGACCATTACCGATTTTGTAGACACTTTGTATGCTTTTCATATGGAAATCCTCCTGATCACATCAAAGCGGCAGCTTTTTGCCCTGCTTTTTCCACTCATAAAACTCAGCGGTAGCAGT
>CAZRNI010000067.1:0-3367 GCA_964601425.1 uncultured Eubacterium sp.
AGTTATAAGATCTTACACTTAATTCCAGTTCTTCAATATCCCGATCCAGATCCTTTACTTCTTCAAGATATATGAACCCCCAAAATGCATTGCTTTACTCGCTTTTTCTTTAATCTGTTATCTGCGAAAGTGCATCCTCATATACACACAAGGTTCTCCCACTCATATTCCACAATCGCACAGTTCTTAACCCCAAAGGCAGCGTACTCTTTATTTGTCATGGAATGAAAATAGGATTCCACGACTCTGGCGATTCCGTTGTGGGCAACCAGCAAGTATGTCTTTCCTTCAGGATCCGCCTTCAGCTCATCCAGCAGGTTGTAGATGCGCTGTGCCAAATGCAGCATTGACTCACCGCCTTCATACCGGTCAGCAAAGTGTTCCTTTGCAAGGGCAAACTCAGCGCCATCCCGGGCAGTGGATTCATACTTCCCGAAGTTTTGCTCCGTGAGACGGTCGTCTGTCCGCATCGGTTTTCCCGTGATTTCGGAGATATGCCGGGCGGTTTCTGAAGCACGAATGAGGGGCGAACTTAATATCTCATCAAATTCAATGCCGGCATCAAGAATCGCCTTTCCTGTTTCAATTGCCTGCTCATGGCCAAGGGGCGTTAACGCGATATCCGTGGCTCCGCAGATCTTATTTTCAACGTTCCAGTATGTCTGCCCGTGCCGGACAAAATAGACTTTTCCCATTTGTATATCCTCTTTATGCCTGAATCTGACAGGAACGCATTGTCTCCAGTGCCGCCAGATGTTTTTCCGGCGTAACGCCTGCACAACATGAGGCATCCACCGAGATTTTAACTTCCGGCATGGCCGCCTTCAGCAGCAACGCATTTGAGACCACACAGATGTCTGTGCAAAGCCCGATCAATTCCAGTTCGATCTCTTCCTTTTCTGAAAGCTTTGCAAGATCTGCCGCAAGCTGTGTACTTCCGAATGTTGGTTTCTCATATATGGCCGCGCCCTCGAGCAATTCTGCAATATCAGCACGTATCTTCCAGCCTTCCGTCCCCTTAATGCAATGTGGAACGGGCAGATATTTGCCTTCCTGCGTATTCAAATAGTTTTCCGTATGTGTATCCATTGTGGCAATAACATTCTCCACAGGATAGGAACGGATCTTTTCTTTTACTGCATCCACTATCTTTACTGCCTCAGGTGTACCGAGTGCCGCATCGATAAAATCATTCTGCATATCAATTACAATTAGTATTTTCTTCATGACACCTCCGAAATACTCAGCTTTCCAATTAAAACCTTCTTCTCATCTTGGCTGCTATCTAGAATCTCGCTAAGATATGCATTGTTTCATTATGGTGCCTTTTGCCACATATCAAGCTCATTATAACGTTTTTTCAAATATCATTTCGGTAAGGGCGCCCGGTAGCAATTCTTCTGGCTTTGCATCCGGCCGAATCCATTCATTTACCAGATGTTCGGGCATAATTAGAGGCATCCTGTCATGGATGAACTGTATCTCTTCACCCGGCTCCCTTGTGAGAACCACAAACACCGGAAGACCTTCTTCAATTCGATATAGACCGCACAGCCAGGTCATAGCAGCGTCCTTTGGCTGGATCATGTACTTATCACCGGTGTGCATCTTGCCGTCATTTCCACGCAAATGTTCCCATTCAAAGTACCAGGACGCTGGAACAATACAGCGATTTCTTCTCCAGGCGTCTTTAAACATAGGCTTTACCGCAGCAGTCTCGCTGCGGGCATTCATGAGCAATGATCTTCCGGAAAATCCCCACTTCATCGGGTATACAGTCCGGATTCCGTTTTTGTTCGGTGCGATCACCGGCACGACATCCGTCGGTCGGACCTCACCGGATGTGATGATTCCGGTCGTTTTTTGCCATCGTCGCACGAGCGGCGAACGGTTCATTTCCTCGACGATGGGCCGGAGTTCAGGAGACTCCTCCATCCAATATCTGCAGCACACGGTTTGTCACCTCACTTAAGCCCTGTTATATTAGTAGCTATCAGAAGATCGACATCAGTACCCGCGGCATTATGCCAAAAGGTCTGTCAGAGTCTCCAGCATTTTCGGAATGTCATACGGTTTTGCAAGATGTCCGTTCATGCCGGCTTCCAGCGCAAGCTTCCGGTCTTCCTCAAAGGCATTTGCCGTGACGGCAACGATCGGGACTTCTGCTTTTTCATGGTCCTCCAGTGCCCGGATCAGACGCGCCGCTTTATACCCGTCCATAACAGGCATCTGAATATCCATCAGGATGATATCGTAAGTTCCCGCAGGCGCTTCTTCCATCAGGCTGACTGCCTCTTCACCATTGTTTGCGATCACGACTTAGACCCGACTCCTCGAGAATGGCCTGTGCGATCATCTGGTTCATCTCATTATCTTCCGCCAGCAGGACCTTCTTGCCTGTGAAGTCGACTTTCTTTTCTTCCGGTTCGTTTTCGCTGTCACCACTGCGGAAAGGTGCCGACAGCACATCGCGAAGTTCTGACATGAATATGGGCTTGGAGCAAAAGGCTGTCACGCCTGCCTCTGAAGCTTCCTCTTCTATATCCGTCCAGTCATATGCCGTCAGGATGATAATCGAAGCATCCTCACCGGCTATTTTTCGGATCCTTCTTGTCACCTCGATCCCGTTCAGGTCGGGCATCTGCCAGTCGATGATATAAACACTGAAAGCATCATCCTGCTGTCTGGCCTCATTGCTGCGGATGGCGGCTTCTTTTCCGGAACTCGTCCAGTCCGGTTTCATCCCGAGTTTCCGGAGCATGGAACATACGGACAGGCAGCTGTCTGTATCATCGTCTACAACCAGCGCCCGCTGCCCCTGAAGTTCCGGCTTGCTTTCGATGTCGACGACGTTATTACTCAGCCGGCATGGAATCGTCACAATGAACTCTGTTCCCTTGTTTTCTTCACTGCTGACGGAAATGGTGCCGCCCATCATATCCACAATGCTCTTGGTAATCGCCATTCCCAGACCTGTACCCTGGATACCGCTGACCGTACTGGTCTTTTCACGTGTAAAGGCCTCAAAGATCGTCTTCTGGAATTCCCGGCTCATACCGATGCCCGTATCCTTGATGCGGAATTCAAACACGGCGTGTTCTGGGATCGGAGAGTTCTTTTCCGATACACAGAAACTGATCGTGCCGCCGTTCGGCGTGAACTTGATCGCGTTCGACAGAATGTTCAGGAACATAGAATAGGTCGGATTAATTCCGTTATCATTTTTGAGTGACTTAGTGTAACTAGGGTGGTACCGCGGATTCTAACAGTAGTTCGTCCCTTTTTCGGGGATGTGATTACTGTTTTTTTGTTAAGGAGGCAATATGGGAAAGTTTACTAAAGAAATGGTTAATGACTATGCTGAAAA
>CAZRNI010000067.1:3377-9565 GCA_964601425.1 uncultured Eubacterium sp.
GTGAGATTCAGCTGTTTGGCTGATACCTTCGCATGAATGATCGTCCGCAGGTCCTGGATCAGGTCGGGTAAATGAACCTCTGACTCATCCAGCGTCATTTTACCGCTTTCGATCCGGCTCATGTCCAGTACGTCATTGATCAGCGACAACAGATGCTGACTGGATATCGTGATCTTTTTCAGATAATCCCGTACTTCTTCCTTATTGTCTATGTGCGATGTGGCCAGTGCCGTAAATCCGACGATCGCATTCATAGGCGTGCGGATATCATGGGACATATTATTGAGGAAGGTGGTCTTGGCCTTATTGGCATGTTCTGCCGCAACCAGCGCGTTGGCAAGCGCATCCCTCTGATTGCGGTCTTCACGGACAGATTCCGTTACATCGCTGTAATAGCCGCGCAGGCTCTGCCTTCCGTTTTCATCAGCTACTACGGTACCGCCGAATCGTGTATACATCTCATGGCCGTCCGGATGGATCCAGAGGTTGATGCACTCGGACAGTTTTCCCGAGAGCATCTCTTCGATCCGTTTCATCACGTCCGGTCTTTCTGATTCCGGAACATGCGAATACCATGCATCATAGATTTCCTCCTCAGTCAGATCTTTTCCTGCAATCCCGAGGAGTTCTTTCATCTTGTCATTCGCACGCAGGCGGGAGGCTTTTCCCTCCTCCAGCGTCATATGCCACATACCAAAACCGGCATCAGCCATAATCCCGTCTGTATCGGCCAGTTCCTGCTTGCTGTATTCGAGTTCACGTTTCCGTTCTTCCTGCTCCAGCTGCTCGAGACGGACTTCAGTCGTGTCTGTTTTCAGAACGATACAGTACTCAGATTCCGGATCGACAGAATAGAAGTCAAAACGTTTATAAAAATGCCCGTCCTCCATGTCCACTTCAATATCCACCGAATACGGTTCCTTGATCTTGAACATTTCAAATACGGTTTTCAGATCCATCGCTTCGCGGATCCGCTGCCGGTAGGCTTCGTCCTCCGGCAGGGCGGGAATGATCTGGTTCTCCAGGTATTCCCGGTAGGAGCCGTGTTTGATCTTTGGAAATATATTGCCGTGTTCAATCATGCTTGCATCGCCGATGGCTACATCATAGATGTCGCGGGCAATATAGGCTACCAGGTCGAACTGCTTGGCCAGGATCTTTCCGTTGATGGTGGAGGCAAGCTTTTCCGGATTATTCGATTCCTCCGTAATGAACGCAATCAGATTGCCGGACATCGGATGCCGGGTGACATTGGCAGTGATCTTCACATAGAAAACTGCATTGTTCGGAAGCCGTGAGTAAAGCACTTTACTCACCGCCACTACGCCGTCCATGTAGGATTTTGTCAGCGCTTCAATACTGAATGTGTCCAGAAACAGCTGCCGCTCTTCTGCGATCGGCAAATAGGAAGACCGTATCGCAAGATAATCCGTATAGCTTTTTTGACTGCCTTCCGAGATAAAATTTGAGGTACCATTTGATTCCTCGACATAGTTTTCTGTCAGATTGACGCGCACACGTGCAAGCAGATCGTCATTGGTCTGATGAAAACTTTCACCCAGGCTGGTATAAACGCTCTGCAGCTGTTCTTCATACCGCTTCCACCGGGTGATGTCTGCAAACGTCGCGTAAATATAATGCTTTCCGTAATCATCAATGAAAGCAAAGTGAATGGTGCACCAGATCAGGTTTCCCTTCCAGGTGGTATGGCGGATTGTAATGTCCGGCTCACCGTTTGCACTGACATGATTTGTCAGAATATCCTGGAGAATCTGACGGTCCTCCGGCCAGGTATTCGAAAACAGATTATCACCGTCCATCAGTTCCATCGCCTGTTCCGGTGTGTCACACTCCATCAATGTAACAAATGACGGTGTGACATATTCAGCGGAAAGACTGCCGTCATCGTTCTGCCCGAACAAACAGGCAATATTATTCACCTGGTATACGACCTGCAGAAAATTTTCATGGGAATCAATCTCATTCGAACGGCTTGCTACCGGCATTTCATGATCTATCACTTTTTATGCTCCTTTCTTATCTGATTTTATTGCCTGTCCGGCCCGGCAGAATACTTTATAACGCGCACGCGGCCCTGATGAATCCGCTCACTGAAGAAGTCTTTTACAGAACAGCCGGCGCGGCCCGAGGATGCGCAGGCGCAGGCGCATGCGCAGGAGGATGCACAGGCACAGGATGACGCACATGCACAGGATGACGCACAGGATGAATGATGTGAGCCGCCCGATCGGGAAGAGCGTGAAGAATGCGAAGAAGACCGCGGCCGGCTGACCGGTACATTAACCACATTGACACGGATGAATGTATTTGGCATCGTTCCGTATCGATACGTTCCGCGCTTCGTATATTTCTCAGGTTCTTCGATCTGATCCTCCTCCAGAACCTCCTTGCTTTTGATCATACTGCGTCCGCAGTAGGCACATTTATCTTTACCGTCTTCACGCACTGCTCCGCAGCCCGGACAGCTTTCATAATATTCGATCTTCGTCCGGGTGATCTTCTTTTTGGTCTGCTGCTGTCCGGATATACCCGCTCCGAATCCGGTGCCGCCGGCAATCCTTCGGATAAAGTTATACAGTGCAAGGAACGGAGCAGCAATAAAGCCAAGGAAAATCACGATTCCAATGAGGATCCCGATGCCTTCAGCAATGCTGTATCCTCCATTGCCGCTCTTATAGCTGCCGTCATAGCTATCTTTGTAATCACCGCCGCTGCCGCCGGCCTGCCGCTCCGGGACAAATCCAAAAACATCATTCGGGTACACGACAGAGATCGTATATTTCTCCCCGGCTGACAGCGACGTCTCAAAGACCAGGTAGCCGTCTTCCTGCAGGCAGTCCGGCTGCCAGGCACCGGCATTTTCCGCATTCCAGCGGATGGTAAGCCGGTCAACATCCATTCCGTCAAACCACGCGGGCGTAAAGGTATAAACTGATTCTCCCTCCACCCACTTGTCAATCTGATACATGTGGTCCTGCTTCATGGAGAAATCAACACTGACAATCTCATCTTCCCCGTAACCGCGGTCCAGATAAATCGCCAGCGAGCTGCCGTTGTCATCAATGTGATCGATCGTATCACTGATTGGCTCAACGTCTTCATGGAAGCTGTTCGGCACGCCGATGTCGATCCATTCCAGTTCACCAATCGAATCGTCGAGCACCTCCCATTCGATGTGGTAGTTCATATTGAGCGAAGCGTCTTCATTCACGTCGACTGTGATGGTGAAATCCCGAATTTCATCGGTAGCATCCGCCATGACCGGGACAGCCGGAATCATAAACGCAATCACCATGATCAATAAAATAACCGCCGCCAGAATATGTCTGACTGATTTTGTTGCGGAAAGCAACTTCCTTTCGGAAACTCGTCCCGTTCCGGATAACCACCTGGTACCGGAATCTTTGTCTTCATTTTTTTTCGCAGCGAAGTTCGGTTCTCTGCCGATTCTGATTGTGTATTTCATCAGCAGTACCTCCTCAGCGGACATTTTCCGGTCATCTCAGATGAATATTCCCGTCTGGCCGTGCAGGCTTCGCTTTCCCAGATGTCTGTCCAGTCATCACAGAGCAGATTTCCCAGCGGCTGATCTGAAAGCCAGCTCTGACAGGGCACGACATTTCCGCCCGGCGTAACCGCCATATTGGACAGGCATGCGCCGCAGGACGGCGACGGAATATTCAACTTGTCAAATACCTCCTGTCCGATCCATCCCGGCGAGGTAAATGCAATCTCCATGCCGTTCGCGTGGCAGTATGTGACAGCATCCCGCAGAATTGCCTCAAGTTCTTCACCGGTCAGCTGCAGCTGCTCTGATGCTTCTCCTGCGGCATTTCCGGTCGTAATCATACCGGAGCAGGTCACGTAAATCACGCCTCTTTCATGCAGGTATTCCAGCGTCTTCCTGTAGTCCCTGTTCAGTGTGCAGAGCGGCGTATTGATGCTGACCGACAGTCCCTCTGCCAGCGCATTTTCGATGGCCGCCGCCGTATTCTGAAACTGCTCTGCACCGACCAGCCGGTTGTGAATGTCCGGATCGCAGGAATAGAACGTAATCTGAACACTGTCGAGTTCCGCCCCGTGCAGTTCGCTGCAGTATTCCTTTGTGAGCCGGATTCCGTTGGTATTCAGACGGGAAATAAACCAGCGTGCCTCTTTAATCAATTCGATCAGGTCATCCCGCATGGTCGGCTCGCCGCCGGTAAAGGTCACCTGCGGAATCCCGGCCGCGCGGCATTTTGCGAGGATTTCCTTCCAGGATTCTGTTGAAAGCTCCTCCTCGTCAGCCAGTGTCTGGCCGGCTGCATAGCAGTGCACGCATTTCTGATTGCAGTGCCATCTCCCGTTCTTCGTCATAGCACTGACCATCAGATCCATGCGGTGCGGTGCATTCATGTACTCCGCATATTCACCCAGACTCATGTAGTGGACGTCCGTCGTGACTTCTTCGCGGTAAGCGATCTGACGCATTGTCTGATAAATTGTCTGAATATCTTCCTGAATCCGTTTTCTCGAAAAGAACGGGATGATCTGCTTTACATTCTCACATGTCCGGTCCAGAATGTACTGAATCTCCGCCTCGCCGATCTCTTTCCCGTCATATTTATTGGTCTCGCGAATCATCTCTGCCAGAATCACAGCCCAGGCAAAATTGACCGGCACGACATCTGTTCCGTTAATTATGGCGACACTCGGATTGAGTGTATTCTCCTCATTCTTCGGCGGAATCAGATGAATGCGGATCGCACCCGGTCCGTCCGGGTTGAGTGTCGTGTGAAGAACCTCATTGAAGACAGTATCCATATATGTCCGGATCCGCTTCACTGATTTCGTATTTCTGAATAATCTGGGTACAGAAATCATGTTTTCCTCCTGTGTTATAAGCAAAAGAAGCAGTCCTGCAACCAGGACTGCTTCCAGTATAACATATATCGTTTTAATAAGACAAAAATGATCACAGATCGCAGTGTCCGACAGTACGCGGGAACGGCAGCACATCGCGGATGTTGCCGATACCTGTCAGATACATGATGCAGCGCTCGAAACCGAGGCCGAATCCTGCGTGGCGTGTAGTACCGAAACGGCGCAGATCCAGATAGAATCCGTACTCTTCCATGTCCAGTCCCAGCTCCTGCATGCGGGTCACAAGCTTGTCATAATCCTCTTCACGCTGGCTGCCGCCGATGATCTCACCGATGCCAGGCACCAGGCAGTCCATAGCAGCAACGGTCTTTCCATCCGGATTCTGCTTCATGTAAAACGCCTTGATTTCCTTCGGATAATCCGTGACAAAGATCGGCTTCTTGAAAAGCTCTTCTGTCAGATAGCGCTCATGCTCTGTCTGCAGATCACATCCCCAGCTGACCTTATAATCAAACTTGTCGTTATGCTTCTCAAGCAGTTCAATTGCCTCTGTATATGTGACATGTCCGAAATCAGATTCCAGCACGTGATTCAAACGATCAATCAGGCCCTTGTCGACAAACTGGTTGAAGAACGCCATCTCTTCGGGCGCCTGCTCCATAACGTCGCGAATGACGTATTTCAGCATTGCCTCCGCGATCTCCATATCTCCTTCCAGATCACAGAATGCCATTTCCGGCTCGATCATCCAGAACTCTGCCGCATGACGGGTTGTGTTGGAGTTTTCTGCGCGGAATGTCGGACCGAAAGTATAGATATTGCGGAATGCCTGCGCATAGGTCTCACCGTTCAGCTGGCCGCTTACCGTCAGGCTGGTTTTGTGTTTGAAGAAATCCTGTGTGTAATCAACCTTGCCGTCTTCTGTCATCGGGATCTGGTCCATATCCATGGTCGTAACCTGGAACATCTCGCCGGCGCCTTCCGCGTCACTTCCGGTAATAATCGGCGTATGTACATAGACAAAGCCGCGCTCCTGGAAGAATTTGTGGATGGCATAGGCTGTCAGCGAACGCACGCGGAAAGCCGCCTGGAACAGATTCGTGCGCGGACGCAGATGCGGGATCGTCCGGAGAAACTCTACTGAATGACGTTTCTTCTGGAGTGGATAGTCCGGCGCGGAAGTACCCTCGCAGATAACCTCGTCTGCCTGGATCTCAAACGGCTGCTTTGCATTCGGTGTTTCCACGAGCGTACCGCGGACACTGACAGCGGCGCCGACGCCGAGCGCCGAACGTGCCGCAAAG
>CAZRNI010000068.1:0-9476 GCA_964601425.1 uncultured Eubacterium sp.
ACGAAATCTTTGAAGTCACCGGATTTTCAGATATTCTCACAATTGAGTGACCGTTTATCCGGGCATTACTTCATCCGATTCAAATGATACCTGACTGCAGGATCATTTTATAATTTGACGTAAAAACCGGACGCAAATATGCGTGCGGTTTTATCATTTATTCCGGAAAAGCTTCAGATTTCTTATGGAAAAGAGTGCGCCTCTTTCTATCTGCTGCGTCGTCACACAACAGCGACGGCCTCGATCTCAACCAGCGCTCCCTTTGGAATCGCTGCAGCCTGAAATGCCGCGCGCGCCGGATACGGCTCCGTAAAGAACTCTGCATAAACTTCATTCATTGCAGCAAAATCCGCAATATCTGCAAGCAAAACCGTTGTCTTGACAACATTGCTCATGTCCGCCCCGGCTGCCGCCAGAATGTTCTTAATATTTGTCAGACTCTGGCGTGTCTGTGCAGCAATATCCTCTCCTGCAAATTCCCCCTTTGCAGGATCAATCGGAATCTGCCCTGAAACATAGATCGTATTTCCCGCCTTAATTGCCTGTGAATACGGTCCGATCGCCGCCGGTGCCTTCTCTGTCGCTATTCTCTCTGCCATGATGTTTCCTCCTTACTTATCGTTTTATTCGTTCCCTTTACAATTTCATGCGCAAGCGAAAGCATGTCAGCGATGAAATGTAAATGTGAACATTAGCCTACAACGAAAAATCGAACCCCTCTGTCTGCAGCTCCCGGTTTTTATAATCCATCAGCCATGCCAGAGTCTCCCTGTGCACTTCTGTGCCGGTACCATTCCGGCCTGCTGCCGGACGCATTCTTCCGTCCAGCCTTCCGGCCGGATAACGCTCCTGCCTCTCCCCGTTCGCCACACGGATCAGCCTGTCTATGTTCTGCTCAGTCACGAACCCGTGACCGGCAAGGCGTTTCAGAAGCCCCAGATCATTTTGCTCCCCAATCATCTGAATAATCTCTTCCATCCTGCCAAGCATTGACGCCCACAAAAGTGCATGCCTGCTCTCCGGCAGGTCAACACCATATTCCAGACGGGAGCATATCATTCTGACACGGTTCAGATTCAGGTGCTTTTCCTGCAGAATTTCATCATATGTACTGAAATCATAAAGCTTCCCGTTCTGTCCGAAGGCTTTCAGCAGATTTTTCAGCAGATAAGAGTCCGACTGCGGAAAATAAACTGTACCGTCCGGAAAAACAGCCGTTTCCAGAGGATTTTCCAGAAATGCATCCGGCCCGATTTCCCGTACCGAACCCGGAATCCTGATGGTACGAATGCCTGTCCTGAAAAATGCCTCCCGGCAAATCCGGACTGTCTTTTCACACACCGCCGGATCCGGAGAATCACCGAAATACCGGACCAATTCAAGTCCTGCTCCCGTATCATCGGGATTCTGCAGAGAACCCGGATTGGAAATTCTCCTGTAAAGTATATCATTTTCTGCAAAAAACACCGGATTTGTCTCCGCAGCACAAATCATATGGATGCCGCGCTCCAATGCAAAGGGATCATGCACATTGACCAGAACCCCTTCCGGCAGCTTCATCAGTGACGCAGGAAGCTTCACGCCTTCCAGCAATGCACACGCTTCAAACACATCCGGTGCGACTGACACCGTACCCTCCCGGATTTCATAGAAATCAGGTGCTTCAGCGGCATTGGCAGCAACCAGCTCCTGCGCCTGATAGATTCCGAATCCATCGGTGGAATAAACCTGATTGCCATCTGCAAACTGAAGGGTACACTGCACTTCTCCAATCGCATCCATCCGCCGCACACTGGCGGGTATTACCACCCGCTCCAGCCCCGTCGCCAGAAAGGCCCCGGCACCGATTGCCTCGATTCCTTCCTCCAGCACCAGTTCCGTCAGGCTCAGACAGAGTTCAAACGCACCTGCTTCAATCACCCGCACCGAACCGGGCACCCGGATTGCTTCAACACGCAGACCATCCTCATAGAACGTATGCGTGCCGACCGCGCAAACCGGCAGACCGCCGATCTCAGCGGGAATCTCCACCCGCAGCGCATCGCCGTGATACGCCGTGATACGAACCCCGTCTTCTATACGCACATAATCAAATTCGTAACTCATTCTTGCTTAATCTCACAGCTTCTCTCAGTCGGATCATTCAGAGTTCCAGATCAAAAGCCTCAGCCTCACGCAGCAATTCCCCGCCGCGCGCATGCATCATAAATTTCTCATTAAACCGGAAATATGCTTCACACCCGTGTTCTGCGATAAACTGCGCACTGGTTCTGCTCACGGTCAGATTGGTCACCAGTACCAGCATCTCATTCCCGCTGCCGAAATTCTCTTCCACAAAGCGGAACAGATGATCCAGTTCCCCGGAAATCTCAGCCTGACGGTTCTGCATTGTCTGCACACGCTTCTGATAGTCCGAACGCACAATTGCAAATGCCGCATCTGTGCTGTCAGGATGCTCCAGCCGGATCTTCTGCTGCAGTGCCGCCGCAAAAGCAATCGGATAAGCGTATTTTCGCTGTTCCTCTTCCGTCAGACCGTTGGCAGCTTCCAGGCGCTGCATTTCCAGACGGTTTTTTGCAGCAATTGCTTCAAGTGCCATGATCATCTTTCCGGCTGCATCCTGCGGTGCCGCATCTGGTTTGCCGGCAGAACCATCCGGCTTTGCAGTATCAGGCGCAGCTCCCGCTGCTGTATCCCGGATCCGCCGCAGTTCCGGCAGCAGCGCCTTCAGGGCCTCTTCTGTCTCAACCTGCTCCCGGATTTCAGGCATGATCGCCTCCATCAGAAGTCCCATAATGGTAATCCGCTCATCAAAGGAAGCAGATGATGCCCGCCGCCGCACGTCTTCCGATTCACATCCGTGCAGAATATCATACACCTGATAATCCGTCCTGTACTTACTGTACAGTTCATAATATGTCGCAAATTCCTCTGTAATACGGGCACTGTGCAGATACTGACTGATCAGGGTCGCATCAACGGGATAGCCTTTTTCCTCATAAAGGAAAATTGCCTCAGAAAGGTCTTCCCAGCCGCGGGCTGTCACATAGGATTTCCCGTCAACAGTCGACGCAATCTCATAAAAATCATCGTTCCGTATGTCCAGATAAGTAAGAATTGCTTTATGAATTCCCCTTTTTGCCGCATACAGCTTCCAGGTTTCAAACTCCGGCTCGACCTCCAGAACCTTCAGGCGGTCCAGTGTCGCAATATCAAATTCCCGCACCGATTTATTATACTCCGGCGGATTGCCGGCTGTCACGACGACCCAGCCCTTCGGCATCTTATGATTACCGAAGATTTTATACTGCAGAAACTGCAGCATGGAAGGCGCCAGTGTCTCGGATACACAGTTGATCTCATCCAGAAACAGGATTCCCTCCTTCTTTCCGCTTTTCTCCATCGTCTCGTAGACGGATGCGATGATTTCACTCATCGTATATTTTGACACGTCATACGTCTCGCCGCCGTATGTTTCCTGTGCAATAAATGGAAGGCCCAGTGCACTCTGGCGCGTGTGGTGTGTCATGGAATACGTCACCAGCGCCACGTCCATTTCCTTTGCAATCTGTTCCATAATTGCAGTCTTTCCGATGCCCGGCGCACCGAGCAGGAAAACCGGCCGCTGTTTTTCAACCGGAATCCGGTAGTTTCCGAAAGCATCCTTTGCCAGGTAAATGCTGACGGCCTGCTGAATCTGTTTTCTGGCTTCTTCTATGTTCATGAAGCATTCTCCTAAAATATATGTTAATTGCCAAATCGTTTTTTATTCAAGTCTCGCTCGCGAGACTTGGCGCTCTGCGCGCGCAAGAAGTGGGATTGATCCACTGCGTTCAATATGTCAGCCTCTCCTCCATGAAATCTTTATCTGAAACTGCAAGGTCTTCCTCGGCAAGTTCCAGCTTCATGGCCCACGGCGGTACCTTCGGTGCCGCCTGCCGGCCCTTCAGAAAAATGAAAGCGGTCCGGTAATCCGGCATCCTTTCCGGAAATGTCCCGAGTCCGTCTGTAAAATAGACAAGCCCCTTCAGATCCGGAATCGTTCCGTCCCGGCGCAGCTTTTCAACGTAGTCAAAAACCGGACGAAAATCCGTCCCGCCGCCGCCCTTCAGTTCGAAATTCTGCATATAATGTTCATATTCTTCCTGCGATGTGAGTGTCACGTCCTGCTGTATCATGCTGTCACACTGGATGATATGTACATTCATCCGGTCAAAAAAATGCTCCGTATGACACAAAATCGTATACGTCTGCTGCAAAAAATTCTGAACCGTCCGTCCCATCGTTGAACCTGATGTATCAATCGCGATCACAAAGTCCCGGATCTTTCTAATATCCCTGTACTCCAGCGGCTCGATCAGCGGCATCTTCTCATATAACTGCAGTCCATACGTATAATATATATAATCGAATTCCTCGTGACTGACGTGCATCTCCTCATGGAATGTTACAAACTTACGCAAAAATGTCCGGTAATTATATTCTCCGCGATGCACTGCTTTAATATTATCAGATAAAATATCAGGAATCTTTCCCTGATTCTTCTCGAAGGACTCCACATCCATCTTCACATTTTTTGCCAGCCGTCCCCAGACAGAACTGTTCTCGTCGAACTGCTCATTGTCCTTCTTCATCGCTTCCTGGTTGTCCGAAAACTCCTCCGGAATCCAAAAGCTGTGCAGATCCCTGTGAAACACAGGTGCATCCCGCAGAAGCATCTCTGTCACACGCGGGTGCATATAAAAATAGTGATACAGGTTTTCTGCTGTAATCTTGCCGGCTCTGCTTTTCAATTCTTCAATAAAATCGATCCGCTGTCTGTCTCCTTCTGTCCGCAGAACATCCCAGTTCAGTTCCAGAATCACGTTTTCTACCGCCAAGTCCGCCGCAAAGTCCCAGTACTTCGAATCAAGATTGCCGTATCGGAACGGGTGATTGAAAATACAGTGCAGCAGCATGTGCAGATAAATCCGCGGCAGAAGCCCCGGTTCTTTCCTGAAATACTGAATCACCATCTGCTCATCGCAGATGATTCTTCTGCCATTCGTTCCGAAGCCCTCCGGATGATTCATCTTCTGAAAACCGTTGCGATAAAAAACAACCGGCATCTTCAGGATCGCGCGGTTAAAATACGGCATCGTAACAATCAGCTGTTCCCGCGTATGCTCCAGAATCCGGCCGGCCAGTTTTTTTGCATAATTCTCTTTTCCTGTGTCCCGCTGTGCGGGACCTTCCGTCTGCTTCATCCGTTCGCTTTCTCCTGCTTCTTCTCATCCTGCCCCGATGCCGCCTGATAAGAAGCGATGACAGCTTCCAGACGGCGCTTCTCCTGCCGGTACCTGTGACGCCGGATCAGAAAAGCCGGAATCAGGACAACCATCCCGGCAATCGGAATCCAGTCAAACAGAACAGACAGTCCTGTCGTGATGCCTGCCAAAATCATACCCTGCCCTCTTTTCTCTTCCGCTCCAGCATCTCATAAGAAAGTTCTGATGCCGTCCCGCGCAGCATACGCAGATGCCGCTTAAAGTTTCTGAAGTACAGAATATATCCCAGCACACATGCCAGAAAAACGCCCATTAAAACCAGATGCCTCACATTGCTGCGCGCCTGTGAATCCGGCATCGCAGCCAGCGGAACCGCAGCCTCCTCAATCTCCTCTGCCGGAATCTCTTCCACGACATCAATTACGAGCTGCTTCCCATCCTGGTCCACCGCCGTCTCCGCCATCGCCGGTTTCCCCGATAATCCAAAAGCCAGACATAGCACAGCCAGAAACACAACCTCGCCTATATACCTATAATAATTTCTTTTCATCATAACTTATATCCCATTATCCCTACGTATACTTTTTGCAGCGTGTTCCATAAATATATCAATGCGCAGGTGCTCGAAGCCCGCCAAAAACAATCTCTCACGCAAAATGCACCTGCAAATGCAGCACATTTCCGATATGGTCAGGAATATATACATCCCATGCTTCTTCCGGATAGGAAAACAGCACGCCGTCCTCCGCACTCGCAGACAACGGTCTGTAAATGCTCCCGGATGCACCGACTGCATAAATCCCGTTGTAATCTACGCCGATTCCCGAATCTTCTACATGAAGCAGAAACGTATCCTCTCCAACTTCACTGTCTTTCAGCTGCGGACTCGATGCATCGACATCTGTAACCTGTTCTTCTGTCCGAACCGACTGCCGGTTGATCAGTGCCACCTCAATGGTGAGCTCACCGTTTCTGATCGGCTCAACCGTAAAGCTTCTTCTGCCGGCCTCATAGACAGGAAGCCGGTGCTGCCGCATTGCTGCAGTGACACTTCCCACCGGCAGCAGTGAATGCACATCGATCTGATAGACCGGAAGTCCGCGCTCGCCCTCCTGCTGATATGTGACCTGATACTTCGGAAGTACAAAAAGGCCCGGAAGCAGCAGGAATAATATCATGGATGCAGCCAGGATTCCACGCTGCAGAGAAAAGCGTTCCCTCCTGTAAACCGCATACGATGACAGCGCTTCTATCGGAATGGAATTCGGCTCCCGGCCGGCCGCCTGAAATACCTTCCAGAGAATCTCTGCCTTCCGGTATGCATCCGGCTCATGTGTTTCTCTGAAAACATGCCCTCCGGCAATCCTTACGGACTGGCTGCTGCTCTGTGACTCCATAACCTCCTGCCGGAGATGCCTGTGCCCGTTCCGCAGACGCCTCCGGATGGTTCGGTTTCCGAGATTCAGGATATCTCCGATTTCGTGAACGGAAACGCCCTGTGCTTCATGCATCAGCAGAACCTGGGACTCTCCAAGCGGCAGCTTCATATACCGCTCATATGTATCAGAACCCTCCGGTGTATCATGACACAGGCGAAATGCTTCCCGGCTGATCCAGCATAGAAACAAATCCGCGCGCTGAAGTGTCCCGATGTGGTTTATTACATATTCAAAAAGCGACTGCAGCAGTGTCTCAGCCCGCACGGGATCACGCACCATTGCATAAAGGTAGGCATACTGCCTCCCCGCAACGGAAGCATATAACTCCGCAAATGCATTGCTGCTCCCGTCTTTCGCCTTTACAACCAGATCATTCAGATAACCGTGATCAAGTTTTTCCAATGCCAGTTATCCCTCCTGCAGCGCCCGGTGGTCGGACAATGCCACCAGATCCGTAATGTTTTTGACTGCTTCTTCTGCTGCCGCTGCTGTTCCCTGCGTATAAACCAGACTTGCATCCATGTGGATCTGATTATACGCTGCGGTCTCAGTCCGCACCTTATCAAGGAACTGCTGCAGACGCGCCTCTGTACAATCTCTGAAAATAGCAACAAATTTATTGCCGCCGTTTCTTCCCACAAAACATACGCCGTTTGCAGCTGCAAGCAGAATATCTGAAAAGGCCTGTATTGCTGCATCTCCGCCGCTGTGCCCATGCCGTTTGTTTATCTCTGAGAGGCTTGTCAGATCCAGTGTTATACATCCAAGATCCGCCGGAAGCGGCTTGTTGAGAAACTGCCCGATATAAACATCGACACTGTACCGGTTTGCCATGCCCGTCAATGCATCAGAATATACAGCATGATCCAGTTCCATGTTTTCTCTGTGCAGGTCTGCATATGAATTGAAATCATAAAACAGAAACAGAAACGAACCTGCCAGCAAAATCCAGAGTAATATTCCCAGATGCCTTACATGCGGGTTTGCAGCCATCAGATGATACAGTTCCGTATCTCTTAGAACCAGAAGGATTGCCCCGGCTGCCAGAATAACCAAAACAATCAGCTGTATGGTTTTAATTTTATCAAATCGTTTCATAGTGATACCTGTTTCAATTCTAATCGGGACCGCTCCGTTGATCCCGTCATCGTCTCAATTGCGAAACAAAACGAATGCCCCGCTTCCCGATCTGCAGCAGAATTCTGCCTTTAATCTGCCTTTTGTTCACTTCGCCGAACGCCCGGGAATCCATCGAAACGGTTCTGTTGTCACCCAGTACAAATACGTTTCCCTCCCGCACGTAGTAAGGATAGATCACAGCTCCTGTCTCCGGAAGGGTCTCTCCATGCGCCCATGGTTCATCCGTGATCATCCCGTTCACATACAGATGACCATCCTGCAGGGAAACCGTATCTCCTCCCACTGCGGCAACACGTTTCACGTAATACTCGCCGGATGGAACCCGCATAGAAACCACGTCGCCCTGCCGGTAATTTCTGACCGGCCGCAGATACACTACAATCGTTCCGTCCGTCAGTGCAGGTTTCATAGAATCACCGCCTACAACAGAAAAGCCGATTACAAAGCGAAAAAGGACAAACAGAGCGACGATCAATACAATAAAATGAATCGAATCGTGGAGCCACCCGAGTTTATAAGCGTTATATTTTTCTAATACTCTGGTATTTGTCTTCGTTTTCATAGGTATCAGTATATCATGTATTATAATGATCTGATATCAAAAAAAACGTCAATTTCAGGAGGATTCCTTCAAGAAAGCAATTTTTATGTTCGCAAATTATTCGAGATATGTTATGATAGATGCGAATTTTGCCTGGAGGAAGTGCAATGTCCGCACGTAAGTCACGAAAAACTGAATCCCGAACCGACCATATCGATACCGCTGCCGTCCGGCAGTACGGCGTTGAAATTGCACAGGGGTTTGGCAGTCTTGATGTAGGAACATATGCTTCCAGCATCGCATTTTTCTTTTTTCTGTCCATTATCCCAATGCTGATTCTTGCGAGCGGTCTGATCCCCTATATGGGTATGCGGCAGGACGATCTGATCCATGCAATCACCAGTATTACGCCGGATATAATCGACGAACTGATTACAAATGTTGTCTGGGAATCCTTTAATCGTTCCACGCGCCTGATCCCAATGTCATTTATTATCCTGATCTGGGCCTCCTCGCAGGGTACGATGGTAATGATGCGCGGTCTTAATAAAATCTACAGGACCCATGATCACCGCACGTATTTTGAGCTGCTTCCGATTTCCATAGTTTACACAATCATCATTCTGATTATGATGTTTGTCATGATCTTCCTGATATTCAGCAACCTGGTCAACCGGCCGGTTCAGGAGGCGCTTCCCCAGTCGCTGATTGTACAGTTCTTTACAACACTGGGACGATATTCGCTTGCGCTGATCATTGTGCTTCTGATTCTGACAATGTTTTACACGTTTCTGCCGAAAGGCAGACGCAATTTTCTGCATCAGCTGCCGGGCGCACTGCTGACGATTGTTGTCTGGATTTTCTTTTCGCTCTTTTTTACGCTTTATATCAACGGCACCAACCGGTACACCAGTTTTTACGGCAGTCTCGGAACCATCGCGATTTTTCTGTTCTGGCTCTACTGCTGTTCCTATATTCTGCTGATCGGCGGGTTTGTCAACAAGCATTTTGATGAATATATCCCGGCTCTGTTCAAGCGTAAACGACACAGACGAAACTACTATCTGGATGAATACTCCGGGCATCATG
>CAZRNI010000069.1:0-9457 GCA_964601425.1 uncultured Eubacterium sp.
ACTATACTTTTCGTCTCACGTCCCTCATTCTAACCTTGAATCATGCTCTTCGTCAAGTTGCGAAACGCGTCATTTCATGGTTTTATGTGATAGTTTTTGCATTGTTTTCAATACAAAAAAAGACTGCCGCATTTTTGATGCGGCAGTCCCTATCAATCGTTATAGCATTATTACAAATTATTATACAACCCGGCGCACTGCAAGGATTGTGTGATATGCTGCATTGGTTCCGCAGATGATGCCGCGGGTCGGGTCAGATGCGTGAACAATCTGTCCGCCGCCCATGTAAATTGCGACGTGTCCGCTGTAGCAAATGATGTCGCCAGGCTGTGCTTCCGAATAGGAAACGCCCCGTCCCGCACTCCGCAGTGCGCTCGACTGACGCGCCACACTGTAGCCGAAGTGTGCGTAAACCAGGTGTACAAATCCTGAGCAGTCTGTTCCGTTTGTCAGGCTGTTTCCGCCCCATACATACGGATTTCCGACAAACTGCATCGCATAGTCAACGATTGCCTGTCCTGCTGAAGAGCCGGAGGAACTGCTTGTTGTTTCTTCCTCGTAGCTCTCTTCTTCGTAAGAACTGCTGTCAGAAGAACTCTCATCATAGCTGCTGCTCTCTGAAGTGCTTTCTGAATAACTGCTGCTGTCAGAAGAGCTCTCGCTGTAGCTCTCATCTTCGCTGTAGGAAGAGCTGTCGGAATCACTGCTGTAATTCTCATCCTCCTCGCTGTATGACTGCTGTGCCTCTTCTTCCTGCTGCGCTTCTTCTTCAGCTGCGGCCTGACGTGCAGCTTCTTCCTCTGCAGCTTTTCGGGCTGCTTCTTCTTCCGCTGCTTTGCGCGCTGCTTCCGCTTCCGCCTTCTTTCTGGCTTCTTCTTCCGCGCGGCGCTGTTCTTCGACCAGCTTTTGAATCTGCTCATTCTGCTGTGCCAGCAGGTTCTGATACTCCCCGGCTTTTTCATTAGCACTTGCCAGCTGTGCGTCATAATCAGCTGAAGTCTCTCTAGCTTCCTGAAGCAGTTCTTCGAGGCTGCCTTTTTCAACCTCCTGCTCCGACTTCATTTCTTCGTATTCTGCTTTCTGGCTTTCCTGATCCGTTTTGAGCGCTTTCACTTCCTCAACAACATTTTCATATTCGTCGAGACAGTCGCGGTCATATGAATACATCTTCTGCGCAAATTCTGCCTGATTCAATACCTTTGAGAGAGAATCCTCCGAAAAGAGCATCAGGCCCCAGCCGGTGTTGCCTCCGGTTTCATAAATATACTGGATGCGCTTTTTCATTGCATCGTAAGCAGTTTGCTCACGTTTTTCTGCATTTCCGAGATCTAAAGTTGTCTTCTGGATCTCTTTCTCTTTGTCACTAATCTGACCTTCCAGTGTGTTGATGGAAGCGATTGTTGTAACAAGTTTTGCATCAAGGGTATCGATTTCACCGACGATTTCCTGTTTCTTACCTTCCAGCACACCGATGGAACTCTGCAGCTCCTGCAGTTTCGTTGAAGTTGCCGCTTTTTGCTGCTTCAATTCATCAAGCGTGACTGCACCGACAGATGTCACCTGTGCTGCTGTCAGTGTCATGCACAGTGCTGCTGTCATGAAAGCCCGTTTTTTCACGCAAATTCCTCCTGTAAATAAACCTTTTTATAATGAATCAATTATACCCCCTGAAATCATTACGGAATTCATTGTAACATTATCGTAACAAATCTGTCAAGTATATGTATCCGATATGTTGTATTTCTTTACAAAAAGATTGCATTTTGTTGTGTTTTTTGCGTTTAACAGGCTTAAATTCTTTTGTCTGTTTTTTGACAATGGTTCAGTCTCTGCTCTCGATTATTACCGGACTTCCGGAAATATACCGGATTTCTGCGTATTCCTCCTCAATCTCATTGCTGACGCAAAGACTTTCCATTCCCGGCTCCAGTGTATAGTTTTCCAGTGGATAATGAAATCCTGTAAGGGTCAATCCCTTCACCGGTCCTCCGTATGGCAGGATAGAAACATATTTTCCGAACTGCTCTGCTCTGCCGATCCGGATCACATGTCCGGCGGGCATAGAAATACAGTTATTTGCGTCAACGAGACACCCTCTGATTCCTTTGCTGCGCATCCGGAAAAGCAATGAAATGTTTCCCCATACATGATCCAGTCTTGTCCCGGTCGCCCCCAGAAGGCAAATTTCATCTGCGCCCAGTGCTTCTGCTTCTTTCACAGCCAGTTCTGTATCCGTTGCATCTTTTTCTGGCCGGTGCCTGATCACTCGAATCTTTTTTCCGGATACTGTGATCATATATTCTTCAGAATCTGTCTGTATCTCTTTCAAATCTTTAATGATATCTTTATGCTTCAGACTGTCAAAATCACCCACTATAACATCCGGCAGACTGCCGTTCTGCAGGCAAAAATCCATACCGCTGTCCGCAGCGATCAGCAGATCTGCTCTGAATTCCGATAAAAATCCGGAGGCGAACGTCTCCTGGATGCTCCCTCCGGATATAATAGCAATTTTCATGGTTTTATGCGCGCGCTGCAAATTTATCATGGAAAAACTGTACGTTTGCAGCTATATCATCTTTAAATACAGCAGAGCCGGCTACAAGGATCTCAGCCCCTGCATCTAAAACTTCATCAACTGTTTTTGCGTTAACGCCGCCGTCTACTTCAATCGGAATATTCGGATAACCCGCATCGTCCAGCTTCTTACGCAGATTACGGATTTTCTGTGTCACTGCCGGAATATAGGACTGGCCGCCATATCCCGGGTTTACAGACATCAGCAGCACCATATCCAGACGGTCCATAACATAATCGATCACGTTCAGCGGTGTAGCCGGATTAAGAACAACGCCTGCCTGCATACCCTGGTCATGAATTGCCTGCAGGGTGCGGTCCAGATGCTTACATGCTTCTGCGTGAACTGTCACCATATCCGCGCCGCACTTCTTCAAATCTTCTGCATATCTGCCCGGTTCATCAACCATAAGGTGTACATCAAAAAACATCTTTGTACATTTACGGATAGATGTTATAACCGGCATTCCAAATGAAATCGGCGGCACAAACTGACCGTCCATTACATCAATATGGAGCCACTCAACACCATTGTCCTCAAGAATCTTAAACTGTTCGCCGAGGCGGGCAAAATCCGCCGAGAGCATGGAAGGTGCAAGCTTATACATACTCAATATCTCCTTTTCTCCTGTTCTTCGAGTTCTTTATATAACCTGACAAAGCTCTGATAACGCTCCGCAGATATATCTGATTCAGCGACGGCCTGCTTGACCCGGCAGTCCGGTTCGTGAATATGTGCGCAGCCGACAAATCTGCAGCCCGAAGCATGTTCCCTGATCTCCGGAAAATAGTTTTCCAGGGATTCTTTGGGAAGATCCGGGAGCTGCAGGGATGTAAACCCGGGCGTATCACAGATGTAACTCGCATGATCAAGCGGAATCAGCTCACTGTGCCTGGTCGTATGACGTCCGCGGCCCAGCTTTTTGCTGATACTCCCGGTCTCCATCACAATTTCCTGCTGCATCAGATTTGTAATGGTAGATTTTCCGACGCCTGACGGTCCGGCCACAACGGTTACCTTTCCCCGCAGACGTTCTGTAATCGCATCAACGCCCTGCCCTTTTTCTGCACTGCAGATCAGTACTTCATAGCCGGATGCACGATAAATTTCCTGCCAGTGCTCTGCTTCTGAAGAATCTGCAAGATCTGCTTTATTCAGACATATGAATGCCGGTATATTCTGCCGCTCCATCATAACCAGAAACCGGTCAATCATTAACTGGTCAGGATTCGGGTCGCGCATTGCAAACAGCACAGCTGCCTGATCTACATTAGCAACGGCCGGACGAATCAGCTCATTTCTCCTGGGCTCAATCCGGATGATACTGGCCTCCCGGTCTTTCTCATGCGTGACTGTAATTTCTACATCATCGCCCACCAGCGGTTTCTTTTTATCTTTTCTGAAAATCCCACGTGCCTTACATGCATAGGTGCCGGATTCTACTGTGCTTACATAGTAGAATCCGGCGATCCCTTTGATAATTTTTCCTCTCATGTACGGTTACGCCGCCACAAACGGAACATTATTATACTGCCACTTTCTGACGCCATCCTCATAAATATTGATGACGCCGGTCTCACCACTGTCACTGTATACGGGCTCATCGTAATCTCCGTCTGTCCACGGATTGGATCCCTCATAGATCGTAATGGTATTTCCGCCCTGTACAAGTTCCAGCTTAACGACACCGCCCTCATAGCCTTCCGGCTCAGAAAGCGTGCCCGAGAGACGGTACTGGCCTTCTGCTTCTTCTTCCTCTTCAGAATTGATATACAGCGTTACGGTTGTTCCTACCGGGACTTCCGTTCCGTACGTCGGATCCATGCTGTAAACCTCACCAAGACCCATCGCATCGGTCGTACCCTGCTCAATTTTGTATTCCAGACCAAGATGTGTAAGAGACTGTGTCGCAGTTGCCTCATCGTATCCGATCAGGGATGGAACCGTAACCGTTGCCTCTCCCCGGCTGATATACAATGTGACAGTAGAATTCGCAGGAACGCTGCTTCCCGCAGCCGGTTCTGAAGAAATAACACTTCCGACTTCAACCTGTCCGTTAGACTGCAGCTCAACCCGCGGTACAAGTCCCAGATCTGTCAGCGCTTTTTCAGCGTCTGCCTGTGATTTTCCTGCAAGGTCTGCCGGCACAGTAACATTTGCTTTTCCGGAGCTGACGACTACTTCTATGGTTGTATTTACATTGACGCGGCTCATCGGTTCTACGCTCTGGGAAATAATTTCTCCTTCAGCATATTCATCTGACGCATCCATGCCAACCTGCTTAATGCCGATTTTGCGCTTTACTGCTTCCTCTGTCGCTGCAGAAACCGTCATTCCCTTGAAATCCGGGACTTCGACCTGTTCATCTGCCGCCGGCGTCTCTTCTGCCACGCTGCTCTGTGATGTACTTGCAGAAGCAGTACTTGTATCTGATTTATCCTTTCCTCCAAAATGGAAGATTCCTGCCATATTTCCAATCAGAACAATCAGTACTACAATAATGATTGCACCGATCACAAATCCGCCGATCGTAAGTCCGCGTTCGAGTCCGGAACCCTTGTCATCATCTTCATCGTAGTCCTCATCGTCGAATTTACGGATCTTTTCTTTGTTTTCCTGCTTCTTGCTGATGCCGCTTCGAATTTCGCGGAGCTCCTCATCAGAAACCTTAACGGTCTGCGCTGTCTCATCAATCGGTGTCACAGTAACAAAATCGCCCTGCGGTTCGAGGAGAGAACGCTTCAGATCATCGATCAATTCTCCGACGTTCTGATAACGGCGCGCCTGGTTCTTCTGCGTTGCCTTCAGGATAATCTGTTCCAGAGAATAAGGTAGATCCGGAGTATAACGTGAAGGCGGAACCATTTCCTCCTGCAAGTGTTTAATTGCAATCGAAACAGTTGTATCACCGTCAAACGGCACGCGCCCTGTCGCCATCTCATACATCGTAACACCGAGCGAATAGATATCGCTCCGCGCATCCGAAACGCCGCCGCGCACCTGCTCCGGCGAGCTGTAATGCACTGATCCCATTACATTTGCCGTGATAGTATTTGAATTAGATGCTTTTGCAATTCCGAAATCAGACAGTTTGACCTTTCCGTCTGTCGAAATAATAATATTCTGTGGTTTTACATCCCGGTGGACAATCCCCTGATGATGCGCTGCCTGCAGACCCAGCGAAACCTGAATCGCAATACTGGTTGCTTCTTTAACAGACAGTTTTCCCTTTTTCGTAATATAGTTCTTGAGCGTGATTCCCTCAACCAGCTCCATGACTATATAATACAGTCCTCTGTCTTCGCCGACATCAAACACATTCACAACGTTCGGATGAGAAAGCCTTGCCGCAGCCTGCGCCTCTTTCTGGAATTTCGTCACAAATGATGTGTCTTCGCGAAATTCCGCTTTCATGACCTTTACGGCAACAAGACGACTCAGCTTATGATCTCTGGCTTTATAGACGTCCGCCATGCCTCCGGATCCGACGCGCGATATGATTTCATAACGCTCTCCGAGTACAATTCCCTCTTTTAACATTTAGTTCCTCCCCGTTTCAGGCTGTGCCTGATCTGCATTTGCTTCTGCGGTATTTTCTTCATCCGCTGCCGCTTCATCCCCTGCAGCGGTTTCTGTCTGAACTGCATCTGTCTGCTGCTGTGTTGCTGTTGCTTCCGGGACATCGGACATATCTTCCTGCATGTCCTGACCATAGGGATCAACTACCACGACCGCTATGTTATCAAGACCTCCCCCTGCATTGGCCAGTTCTACCAGCTTTTCTGCCCTGTCCTGTACACTTTGGTCACACAGCACTTTATAGATAACATTTCCGTCAACCATATTATAAAGTCCGTCAGAACACATCATAAAGCAATCTCCTTCTTCGAGTTTTACATCAAAGAAATCGATCTTAACCTCTTCCGTTGTGCCAATAGCACGCGTAATGATGTTTCTGTCCGGATGATTCTGTCCCTCTTCAGGTGTGAGTTCTCCAAGCCGCACCATTTCAGCAATGAGTGAATGATCATGCGTGATCTGTCTGAACTCTGAGCCCGCGAGATATAATCTGGAATCACCTACATTAGCCGCAAATAAATAGCCGCCGACAACTGTCGCAACTACCATTGTGCTGCCCATTCCCTTTAATTCCGGTTCGTTCTGCGATTTTGCCAGCACTGCTTTATTGGCAGCTTCAATACCCGCCCGCATAATCTTAATGGGATTAAAGTTCTGATCCTCACGGATTGTATCTGTTAAAACCTTCACGCCGTATCTTGAAGCGTAATCTCCGGCATTATGTCCTCCCATTCCATCTGCCACGACAAACAGATTCGGAAGATTTCCCACCGGTTCAGAAGATACAAAAATGAAATCCTGGTTCATTTTGCGGATCTGCCCGATGTCTGTTGCTGAATATACCTTCATACACATTTACTCCTGCTCATTACTTTTTCTGAAAACGCTGTAATGCTCACCGGATTCTCCGGATCACTTGTTCCAGAACAGATACCCCGCCGATTATCCGGCATTACAGCAGATGGTTCAGCTGCAATTATTTGTATCCTGATAGCGTTTCCGGAGCTGTCCACAGGCACCGTCTATATCGGCGCCCATTTCCCTTCTAATAGTAACATTAATTCCATATTTTTCAAGTTTTATTTGGAAATTACGCACTTCCTGCGCGCTGCTGCGGGCATACCCGCGTTCCTTTACCGGGTTAACAGGAATCAGATTTACATGACAATTCATGCCTTTTAACAGTCCTGCCAGTTTCACTGCATCTTCCTCATGATCATTTTTTCCGGCAATTAATGCATATTCAAAAGAAATACGCCGTCCGGTTTCTTTAAAATAATCCCGGCAGGCAGCGATCAGTTCGTCGATCGCATATCTTTTTGCAACCGGCATCAGTTCCCTGCGCATTCTGTCATCCGGGGCATGCAATGATATTGCCAGCGTAACCGCCGTTTTTTCCTTCGCAAATTTCCTGATCTGCGGTACCAGCCCGCATGTGGATACGGTAATATTCCGCTGGCTGATCTGAATTCCTTCCGGATGACTGACCAGATGAATCCAGCGGATCAATGTATCGTAGTTGTCCAGCGGTTCGCCGCTTCCCATCACATCAATATGAGAAACCCGTTCGCCTGTCAGCCGCTGGATCTCATAAATCTGTTCCAGCATCTCTGATGCTGTCAGATTCCGGACACATCCGTCCAGCGTAGATGCACAGAAGCTGCATCCCATACGGCATCCGACCTGTGAGGAAATGCATACTGAAATACCATGCCTGTGCCGCATCCATACACTTTCAATCATATTGCCGTCATGCAGAGCGAACAAATACTTGCGTGTGTCTTTCCGGGATGACTCCTGCATCTTCACTTCTTTTACTGTCAAAAGAGGATATTCCGATGCGAGCCTGTTTCGGAATGCTCCCGGCAAATTCGTCATCTCATCATAGGTCCTTACACGGTTAACGTGCATCCACGCAAACAGCTGCTTTGCGCGGAATGACTTTTCGCCCATTGCAGTAACCAGATCTGTGAGTTCTTCGATTGTCATGGATTTGATATCAGGCATATGTTCATTCCTCTTCAGAAGACAGGGGACGGTTCTCAGTCTCCTTTTCGAAATCTTGCTATGAAGAAACCGTCGCAGGCATGGATACCCGGATAGAGCTGAAGGTAATTGCAGCTGCCGGCTTCTTCAGCCAGTTCAGCCGGCAGAAACGGCGCCACCGGGTCCGGTCTTAAATCAGAATGTTCCAGAATCCACGCCGCATTTTCTTCGTTTTCCCGCGGGTCAAAGGTACAGGTACTAAACAGCAATGTCCCGCCGGGTTTGACATATCGCACGGCATTTTTCAAAATCCGACGCTGTAATGCCACAAGACTCTCCGTCTTCTCCTTCGATGCCTCGTATCGAATATCCGGTTTTCTTCCGATCACGCCGAGCCCGGAACAGGGAAGATCGGCAATAACAACATCTGCCTTTGCTTCCATATCCGGATCGAAAACCGTACCATCCCACACCTGGACTTCTATATTTGTTATCCGCAATCTATCTATGTTCTCTCTGATCAGCTCCGCCTTCTGCAGAGAAACATCTCTTGCAATGACTTTGCCTTCCTGTGCAGAGTGAACTTCGACTGCGTCTGCAGCGCCGGTTTTGGCAATATCTGCAGCGCCGCCACATACTCTGTGCAAAAGATCTGCCGCCAGCATACTTTTCCCTCCGGGGGCTGCTGCCAGATCGAGAACCAGATCTCCTTTCTGAATCCCTGCCGCCTCTACCGCAAGCATAGAACTCACATCCTGCACAGTGATTCCGCCCTCTGTAAACGCCGGAATCTTTTCAAGATCCACAACACCTGACAAATATCCTGCATAATGAATATACGGTGCCTGCGCAACCGTCACGCCTGCCGCCTGCAGAGATGTCCGGCATTTTGCTTTCTGAGATAACTGTCTGCTTTCTGTGACTTCCATTTCCGGCATCTCGTCCCGGAAGCGCACTGTCAGCGGCGCCTGTTTCTGGAAAGAACTGCAGATCCGTTCTGTTTTCTCCGGACCATACTTGCTGTACCAGCGTCCTGCCAGATATTCAGGCACCGAATACATGATACTAATATATCTCACCGGCTCCGTGTTTCTGTCCGGATAGTGAATTTTGTCTTTACCACGGACAATCGCCCGTAATACCCCGTTCACAAAGCCGCGTAAATTATGAAATCCGCGCTGATCAGCAATCCTGACCGCTTCATTCACGGCCGCCGAATCGGGCACAGCATTCAGAAAACAAATCTGATAAACAGCAATCCGCATAGCCCCGCGTATCACCGGTTTCATCTTTCTTGTTTTTGTTTTCGAAAAC
>CAZRNI010000070.1:0-9384 GCA_964601425.1 uncultured Eubacterium sp.
CTTCGGGTTGCAGAGAAATCTGCAGACCGGAACACAGGGTTTAAGAAGATACAATAATCCGTAACAAGGAGAAGGTTATGGCAAATACAGAGAAGAAGACAAAGAAAGAAACCGCAGCAGAGAAAACAGCAAAGAAAGCGACCGCAGCAAAGAAGCCGGCAGAAAAGAAAGCAGCTGAAGAAGTGAAAACAGCGGCAGCACCGAAGAAAGCAGTGACGGCAAAGAAGACTGCTGCGGCGGGAAAAACGACGGCCAAAAAGACAACGACAGCTAAAAAGGCAGCGACGGCCAAAAAGACAGCGACAGCCAAAAAGACATCGGCAGCAAAGGCATCAACGAAAAAGACCGCTGTTAAAAAGGCTGTCAATACAAAGACAGCGCCGCATTTTGGCGAGCTTGGCGAGCATCTTTTCGGCACAGCGACGCACCATGAGATTTTCAAAAAAATGGGTGCGCACCCGGACAAAAAGGACGGAAAGAGCGGCGTGTGGTTCACCGTCTGGGCACCGAATGCAATGGCGATTCAGGTTGTCGGTGACTTCAACGGGTGGGACGGTAAGAATGACGTCATGGAAAAAGTTTCCGATATGGGCGTCTATGAGAAATTCGTACCGGGCGCAAAGGTCGGCGACTACTACAAATATAAAATTTTTACAGCTGATGAACGCATCCTGATGAAGGCCGATCCATATGCATTCTGGGCAGAGAAGCGTCCGGGAACGGCATCCCGCATTGCGGATATTGACCATTATAAATGGCATGACGCCACATGGATGAAGAAGCGTAAAGAATTCGATCCGAAGAAGTCTGCGCTGGCAATTTATGAGGTGCACCCGGGTTCCTGGATGAAACATCCGGCTACCGATGAGAATCCGGAGGGATTCTACACCTACCGCCAGTTTGCGGACCGCGCAGTGGAATACATCAAGGACATGGGATACACCCATGTTGAGCTGATGGGCATGGCAGAACACCCGCTGGATGCATCCTGGGGTTATCAGGTCACCGGATATTATGCGCCGACGTCGCGTTACGGCACACCGGAAGATTTCCAGTACATGATTGACACCTTCCACAAGAACGGAATCGGCGTTATCCTTGACTGGGTACCGGCACATTTCCCGAAGGATGCAATGGGACTGGCAGAGTTTGACGGCGATGCGGTTTACGAGCATGCAGACCCGCGTCAGGGCGAGCATCCGGACTGGGGCACCAAGATCTTCAACTACGGCCGTCCGCAGGTCAAGAACTTCCTGATCGGCAATGCGCTCTACTGGGTTGAACATTATCATGTCGATGGTCTGCGCGTGGATGCAGTTGCATCGATGCTGTATCTGGACTATGGCCGCAAGGACGGCGAGTGGATCGCAAATAAAGACGGCGGCAATGAGAACTACGAAGCGGTTGAGTTCTTCAAGCACATCAATACGCTGGTCTGCGGAAAGAATCCGGGCGTCATGATGATCGCCGAGGAATCGACAGCATGGCCGAAAGTTACCGGTGATGTCGAAAAAGAAAACGGGCTCGGCTTTACCTACAAGTGGAACATGGGCTGGATGCATGACTTCCTGGAGTACATGAAGCTGGATCCGCTGTTCCGCAAGGGCGCACATAATCTGATGACCTTCGCGATGACCTACGTCAACAGTGAGAATTATCTTCTCGTGCTGTCGCACGACGAGGTCGTTCATCTGAAGTGCTCGCTGATTGAGAAAATGCCGGGCTACGAGGATGATAAGTTTGAGAATCTGAAGGCGGGATACTCCTTCATGTTCGGACATCCGGGCAAGAAGCTCCTGTTCATGGGTCAGGATATCGGCCAGCACAGAGAGTGGAGTGAAGAGCGGGAGATAGACTGGTATCTGCTCGAGGACAAGCGCAACGAGCACCTGCAGGCATATGTCCGCGATCTGCTGACGATGTACCGCAAATATCCGGCCCTGTATGCAAATGACGGCAGACCGGAAGGATTCCAGTGGATCAATGCCGATGATGCGGACCGCAGCATCTTCAGCTTTATCCGGTGGGCACCGGACGGAAAGAACAACCTGATTTTCGTCATCAATTTCACACCAATGGCCCGTCCGGATTACTGTGTCGGCGTACCGAAGGCAGGCAGATACGATTTGATTCTGGACAGCAAAGAGGAGAAATACGGCGGGGACCACCAGGCGCCGAAGCGCTACAAAGCGTGGGAGGGCGAGTGCGATAAGCAGCCGTATCATGTGGCATATGATCTGCCGGCCTATGGCGTCGCAGTCTTTAAATTTTCTGTTTAATATCTGTTGTTAAGTTAAGTATATCGCGATCTCTGATCGCGCACGAAATGAACGGCAGCTCTTATTTCATAGTGAATAAGAGCTGCCGCTTTTGACTTCCAAGAGGGAGAAGCTGCTGCTTTTATCGCAGTGCGCAGCTTAACTGATCTCAGAACCGGCTCCGCTTTGGTGTTCCATACATTATGAAAACACGGAGAGCTTCTTCCTGCGCATCCTGCAGAGCTGCTTCTGCAGAAATTCCCTCCGCCATCATCTGCCGCAGCGGCGTGCAGATCAGGTGTTCCAGTGTATTTGGGGGAATCATGAGCCGGTCACTGCGCATGGGAGGGATCCGCCTTTGTGAGAACTGGATACTTTTTTCTGTATAATAGAGCCATGGATACAGCCTTTTCAGTTCGTGGTTGTGATACGAGGCTGAGAACTGCGGCGCGCCGGAAAACAGTGTCATCAGATAACTCGTATTCTGGCTGCAGATCCAGTCAAGAAAAGTAAAGGCTTCTTCTCTGGCTGCAGAAAAAGGATTTAACCCGAAACTGTATCCGGCTGAAACCGTCATTCTGCCGGGAATATGGTCGTAACCGATGCGCCGCTGAAATTCATGCCGTTCTTCTTTGATGATCTGCGGCACATATTCTGAGAAAGCGATCAGCATGGCGCTTTTTTCTTCAATGAATTGCCGGATTGTATCTTCCAGTGTGTTTTGCGTATAATCACCTGCAGCATAGCCGAGTGTCTCAGAGAGAATTCTGTAGGCGTTACAGTTCGCAGAGGTGTTAAAAGTGGGCTGCCCGAACTTATCCCAGAGTTTTCCGCCGAGGGAATACAGCCGGATCAGGATTTCGCAGCTCAGAACCTCATCTGTTTTTCCGCCGAATGTCGTTCCGAATTCTGTTGGAGAACCGGGATTGTATTTTTTTGTAAAAAAACGCGCAATGTGATTGAATTCTGTCCAGGTGCGCGGCGGGCGAAGAGAAATCTGATATTTGTCTTTGTATGCAGCAGCAATTTCCGGATCCTCAAACAGATCCTGCCGGTAAAACAGCTGCTGGCTGCCGCCTGTATAGGGAATCCCGAAAACTCTGTTGCCAATCCGATAATTCTGATTCAGTCCGGGCACAACCCGTTCCAGATCAATGGCGTTTCTGTCAATAAATTCCGAGAGCTCAGCAAGATAATAGTTCTGTACCAGATAGTCGAGCCAGTGGGAGTCGTACATAAATACATCGGCCTCCGGTCTGCGCCCTTCATACATTTCCTGAATAACCCGGAGCATCTGATTTTGCGGAATGACCGCTGCATTTACCCGGATATCATTTTCCTGTTCAAAATGGGGCAGCATGAGCAGCAATGGATATCTTGAAGCGCCGTCAATCAGCAGGACCTCCAGATTCTTCCGGTGTTCACGATGCAGGGCAGGAAATGGTTTCTCGGCAGGAGCAGCAGGGATTTCGTCACCTTCCAGGTAAACGTCTTCCAGCTCGATGGAAAACGGATCAGAAATCGCAGGGGATTCGATCAGGCGGAACAACCGGTCCGCGGCTATTTCGCCGAGCGAGGTTGCCGAGCGGGACAAGATTCTGTCACCGTAATTGCGGAGTGTATGATCCCAGTTTTCTTCACCTGCGCCGATTACCAGCAGCTGATCCGGTACCCGGATATTATAATATTGAACTGCCAGCATGATTCCTTCAGTGATCTCACGGCTGGTTCCGATAATAACTTCCGGCTGCTGATCGATCAAAAAAGAAAGACAGGTCTCCATGGCATCTTCTTTGATCATATCAATCGGATGGATGATATCCTGATCAGCCTGCAGGCCAATGCTTTTATAGGCATCAGAAAAACCATGTACATAGTCCGATTCTGAAGAAAACTGGAGCATACCGCAGAGCAGATGCATTTTCCTGTAGCCTTTCTGCAGCAAATGGGAGGTAAGCTCATAGGAAAGGCTGTAAGTGTTAAATCCCACATAGTTTACAGTTACATTCGGGATTTTTCGTTCGATAAAAATAATCGGTGTACGGGCATGACTGATTTTTTTCCAGAATGCGTCTTCTTTCTCAGACTGACATGTGATTAAAAAGATTCCTTCGACACCCAGAGAAAGCATGTCTTCAATCAGCTGTTGTTCCGTCCGTATGATTTCATTGGAAAAACCGACATGTAGCCGATATCCCTTTTCCTGTATTACGGTGGAGATGGTATTGAATATGTCTGCATGAAACTGACTTTTAATATCGGTCAGCACGAAACCGATTGTTCGGGTCGATTTTCTTTTCAGATCACGTGCATTTGCGCTCGGAATATAGTTCAGTTCTTCGGCTGCCTTAAGAACCCGGCTTTTTTTATCTGCACTGACCGGGCGGGACTGATTTAGAACATTGGATACCGTTGCAGTCGAAACACCTGCCCTGCGGGCGACATCTTTGATATTTGCCATGAAAAGGTCTCCTGATCCGGAATTTCTGACGGGACTGTGTGGAATAATAATAGTATAAATATCATTGAATGCGATGTAAACAATATAAACATTAAATTTAATGTTAAATATATCGGTATAATTTTTAATAGCGATATATCCTTCTATTTGCAGGGATATATGGTATTTTTAAAGCGTTCCGGAATTACGGTTCCGGAAAAGGGAGGAAAAAGGAACGTTACGAAAGGAGATTCAACACATGAAGAAAAAAATCCTGAGTCTGATGATTTGTTCGGTTATGGCAGCATCCCTGTTTGGCTGTGGCGGTTCTGACAGCGGTTCTGCGGCAAAATCATCTGCAGCATCTTCAGCGGCAGCTGAAGCCGTATCAGAGGCTGCATCAGAGGCAGAAGAAGCGGCATCAGAGGCAGAAGAGGCAGTATCAGAAGCAGCATCAGAGGCAGAAGAAGCTGTTTCTGAAGCAGCAGAAGCAACATCTGAAGCAGAAGCAACATCATCTGCAGATGCCGGCGAATGGCAAGACTGGGAGCAGAAGTATATTGATGACGGCTATATCCCGGAAGGTGATGGAAAATATACATTTGCATTCATTTCGCAGGACTTTAAGGATACTTTCTCACAGGCAGTTACATCCGGTATTGAAGACTATGTTAAGAAAGCTTATCCGAACGTTGAACTCCTTGTCGGCGACGGCGAGCAGGATGTCAACAGACAGGTACAGCTTGCAGAAAACTTTATTACACAGGGCGTTGATGTGCTGATGCTGTCATCCTCCGACTCGGACGGATGTGTTGTTATCTGCGAAACTGCACGACAGAATAATGTACCGCTCGTTGTTGTTAACTCCGACGTTGCATGCCCGGAAGTTGATCACTTCTTTGCAGGATCTGACCACTACTATTCCGGTCAGCTGCAGGCTGAATACCTGATTGACAATGTAGACGACAGCGAGACCCTGAATCTCTGCTACCTCGGCGGAACAAATGGATTTACCCACGCAAAACTGCGCCGCGAGGGCCTCTTCGAGACACTTGACAAAGCCGGATTCAACTACAATCTGCTTTCCGATCAGGAAGGTAAATATCTCCGCGATAAGGCAATGGAGATCACCGAAGACTGGATTATCCAGTACGGTGAGGATATCGACATCATCGTCGCTGCAAATGATGAGATGGCTATGGGTGCAATGCAGTCTCTGCAGGCAGCAGGCATCAACGATGTTATCATCTGCGGTATTGACGCAAACCAGGATGCCCGTGAAGCTGTTAAAGACGGATCTCTTGCAATGACTGTCTTCCAGGATGCAGTCGGCCAGGGCAAGTGGGGTGCAATCGAGGCATACACAGTCGCTGAGACCGGCAGAGCTCCGGAATATCTCGATGTGCCGTACATGCCTGTCTCTTCAGCGAATATCGATGAGTATCTTTGATACCTTCTGACAGGACCGGAAGATTATTTTCCAGAAAATATGATGTGAAACGAAAACCCGCAGGGCAGATGCCAGGCGGGTTTTCTGCTGTCGTGCGCCAGACGGCGCACATTTTCTAACGGGTAAATCGCGATCTCAGACCGCGCGCGAGCTGCCTCAGATACGTGACCGCTTCGGCATCCCGTACATTGTAAAGACACGGACTGCTTCTTCCTGGACATCTTCGAGAGCTTCCTGTGCAGAGATCCCTTCTTCCACCATCCTGCGCAGCGGCATGCAGATCAGCTGTTCAAACTGATTCGGCGGAATCACCAGACGGTTTCGTAAGAGCTGCGGCGTCCGGTCCTGTGAAAACTGAATGCTTTTCTCGGTATAGTAAAGCCAGGGATACAGCCGCTGCAGCTCGTAATTGTGGAATGCTGTTGTAAGCTGCGGCGATCCGCTGAAAATTGTAAACAGATATTTTGTATTCTGATGGCAGATCCATTCCAGAAAGTCAAATGCCTCCCGGCGTGCTTCTGAAAACGGGTTCAGTCCGAGACAGTAGCCTGCCGAGACAGTTTTTCTTCCCGGAATATGATAGTAGCCGATTTTCCGCTGAAACTCATGTTTTTCACTTCGGACAATCTGCGGCGTATATTCTGAAAATGCAATCAGCATTGCCGCCTTTCCATCCAGAAAATCCGTGACAGTCTGATCCAGAGAAGAATCCAGAGAGCAGCTGTCGGCATACTGCAGCGTTTCCCGCAGCAGCTGGTAGGCATTCAGATTCGCATTTGACTGAAATGTGGGACGGCTGTATGTATCCCAGAGTTTTCCGCCCAGTGCCCAGAGACGCGGGAGAATTTCACAGCTCATGACCTCGTCAGTGGCACCGGCAAAGGTCGTGCCGTAAGGAACAGGAGAATCCGGATTAAAACTGCGGGTGAAGAACTGTGCGATGTGGTTGAACTCTGTCCAGGTTCTGGGCGGCCGGAGCGGAAGATTGTGCAGCTGCCGGTACCTTTCGGCCAGCATCGGATCCTCAAACAGATCCTGCCGGTAAAACAGCATCTGACTGCCGCCGGTACAGGGGATTCCATAGGTCCTGCGGTTTACAGTGTAATTGCGCCGCAGTTCCGGGACGTGGTTTGACAGGTCGATCTGCTTCGCGTCCAGAAATTCCGTCAGCTCTGCCAGATAATGGTTCTGGACCATATAGTTTACCCAGTGATTGTCATACATCATCAGATCATATGACGGGATTTTGTCATCATACATGTCACGGATCACACCCAGTGCCTGATTCTGCGGGACTACGTCGTAATCCACCCGGATTCCGAATGCCTGCTCAAAATGCGGCAGCATCAGTTTCAGAGCATATTCAGAGGCATCCTGAATCATCATGATTTTTAATTGTTTCCGGCCTGAATCGGGGCATTTTTCAGAGGGGTGTGATAATGCTGCCGGTAAAATCGCATCTGTGTCAAAGAGATCTTCTTCCAGTTCTATAAAAACAGGGTCTGAAAAAGAGGGTGACTCGATCAGATCAAACATCCGCGCTGCAGATATTTCGGCGAGGCGCGACGCTGAGCGCGAGACAATCAGCGTATCTGCGGTTGTAAAGGAATGATCCCATCCCTCTTCTCCGATTTCAATCACCAGAATATCCTGAAAAGGTCTTAATCCGTTGTATTTTACAGCAAACGTAATCCCTTCAGCAATTTCATGACTGGTGCCGATGATTACCTGCGGCTGGTGGTCATAAAGAAATTCCATGCAGGATTCCATGGCGCTTTCTTTGATCATGTCAACCGGCGTGACGGCATCTTCTGATGCAGGAAGGCCTGCCTGTGCAAATGCCTCCCGGAATCCACGTGCATGGTCTGTCTCTGAAGAATACTTCAGCAGTCCGCAGAATAATGCAATATCCCGATAACCTTTTTGCAGCAGATGTGTTGTGACTTCGTACATTGTCTTATGATTATTGAAGCCGGTAAAATTAACAGTCACATTCGGAATGCGGCGTTCGACAAAGAGGATCGGGATCTGATAGGAGGCAGTACCTTTCCAGAAATCAGATTCCTTTTCGGACTGGCACGTGGTCAGGATAATTCCGTCAACACCCTGGGACAGCATCCGGCTGATCATCTGCTGTTCTGTACTGATGATATTGTCAGTAAAAGCGACCTGGATTCCATAGCCCTTCTGCTGTAAGGAAGAGGAGAATGTATTAAACAGATCCGTGTGAAACTGACTCTTGATATCTGTCAGAATCATGCCGATCGTTTTAGAAGTTTTCCGTTTCAGATCCCGCGCGCTTGCATTCGGGATATAGTTGAGTTCGCGCACAGCTTCCAGAACGCGTTCCCGTTTTTCAGCACTGACAGCTTTTGTCTGGTTTAAAACATTGGATACAGTTGCGGGTGAAACGCCTGCACGCAGTGCAACGTCTTTGATAGATGCCATAGGAAATTCCTTTCAGAAATCAGCTTGCCTGGTGAATAATTCCAACGTGTATACAGGAACAGTATTTCCGCAGAACCATCCCCGCGGAGCGTATATCTCAGTGGGGGATTGAGACCCGCCACTGAGACTGGTTTGTTACCCGCCGCCTATAGAGGCGGGGGTCATCTCACACTGATATACATTATACAGGCAGAGAGAAGTCCTGTAAACAAGAGTGGTAAACAAACAGTAAAACGATTTACCACTTAATCGGGAAATTTGGGTTTTTTTTCAAAAATGTGTGATATAGTACGGGCATAGACGAAAGCAACTGGTCGAACGAACAAAGAAAAACAATAAAGGAAAAGGGAACATTCTGAAAGGAGAACGACACATGAAGAAAAGAATTCTGGGATTGGTACTTTGCGGTATTATGACAGCATCCCTGTTTGGATGCGGCGGCGCGGCTGACAGCGCTTCTTCCGCAGCATCCTCTGCAGTATCTGAGGCAGCATCTGAAGCAGAAGCAGCATCCTCCGCAGTATCTGAGGCAGCATCCTCTGCAGCATCTGAGGCTTCTGCAGACGCCGCTGCTGATGCCGGCGAAATGAAGGACTGGGAGCAGAAATATGTTGATGACGGTTACATTCCGACAGGTGACGGGAAGTATACATTTGCATTTATCTCGCAGGACTTTAAGGATACCTTCTCACAGGCAGTTACATCCGGAATTGAAGACTATGTAAAGAAAGCATATCCGAACGTTGAACTCCTTGTCGGCGACGGCGAGCAGGATGTCAACAGACAGG